>JAHEIW010000102.1:7619-13211 GCA_024639185.1 Deltaproteobacteria bacterium
GTCAGAAACGTATCGGTCGAATAAATTGCAAAAAGGCGACTGGGTCGTCCTGGCCGCCTTTGGTGCCGGATTTACCTGGGGCAGTGTATTGTTGCGCTGGGCGCTCGACTGAGAAGTGCCTAAAGTGGGAAATGACTAAATTGCCTAAAGATCTATATTGTAGGCTTTGATCTTGGTAAGCAACGACGGATGGCTGATCTCCAGCAGACGCGCTGCCTGAGTGCGATTGCCCCCCGTCTCTAGTAGGGCCTTGGTAATCAGCTTTTCTTCTATCATTTTCTGAGCCGCTTTTAAAGAAAAACCAGCAAAAAGCATATCAGGTGTATTTCCGGCCAATTGCTCAAGATCCGAGGGAAAATGCTCGGGCAAAAGCACATCGCCTTCAACCAGCACCAGCGCGCGTTCGATTGCATTCTCCAGTTCTCTGACATTGCCGGGCCAGGGGTATTCCAGCAGGCGCGACATGGCAGCGGGTGCGATGCTGGCTATTTTTTTATTTAAACTGCGGTTAAATCTTTGGATAAAATGATCGCACAGCAATGGGATGTCCTCAACCCTTTCACGCAGTGGCGGAATTTTTATCGACAGGACATTTAAGCGATAATAAAGGTCTTCTCTGAAAGCGCCTGTCTTGATGTCTTCCTCAGGATTTCTGGATGTGGCCGCGATGACGCGCACGTCGATTTGCGTCGACTTTGAATCACCAATCATCCTGACTTCGTTTTCTTGTAAGACCCTTAACAGCTTCACCTGAAGTACCAGCGGCAGTTCACCGATTTCATCCAGAAAAATCGTACCGCCATGCGCTTCCTGGAACAGTCCTTTTTTATTTTTCTCCGCGCCGGTAAAGGCACCCTTTTTATAGCCGAACAATTCACTTTCCAGCAGCGTTTCCGGAATACCACCACAATTTACCGGGATCAGCGGCATGCTTGCACGATCGCCTTCGCTATGGATCGCCCGAGCAATTAATTCCTTGCCGGTTCCGCTATCGCCGAGTATCAATACGGTCGTCTTATACTGTGCAGCCTTGCCCGCCACCCGGAACACTTTCTGCATGGCCTCGCTTTTGGCTACCAGGTTTCCGAAATCATAATTGCTTTCTATTTTTTTGATATGCGCTTTAAGCTGTTTATTTTCCTGTCTGAGGCTTTCTCGTTCCTCTGCCTTCTTCAAAGTCAGATATACTTCATCGGTTTTGAATGGTTTGGAGATATAATCATAGGCGCCCAACTTCATCGCTGCTATGGCCGTGTCGATGGTGCCGTAAGCCGACATCATAATCACCGTGGTAGACTTGATTTTATCGCGAGCAGCTTTTAAAAAATCCATGCCACTCATATTGGGCATCTTAATATCACAGAGAATAAAATCATACGGGTTGCGGTCGGTCATTTTGATGCCCTCATAACCATTGGAAGCGGTCTCAATTGCATAACCCGCCTTGGTGAGCACCTTTGAAAGCATGTGCCGCATATTTTCTTCGTCGTCGATGATAAGGAGTCGTTTTTCCGGCATTTTAGAGGTCCTATATTTTGTAATCTTTATAAAAGCACAATCGCCAGTTATGTTGCATCATGCGTCATTATTCATTGCCGCTCAATTGAAACCTTATTGCTCTAAAGGCCGCTCATCGGCGCCAGTAGAAAGCGGCGACGGGGCTGCGGCTAAGCCTTGATTTTGATCTATGTTGGGTTCGCCCTCAGTTACCGGCAGTATAATCGTCAGGCTGGTCCCCTCGCCTTTTTCGCTTTGAACAGTCATTTCACCGCCAAATCCTTGAACGATCATGAAGCTAACCGAAAGCCCCAGGCCGGTTCCTTTCCCGGGTTCTTTGGTGGTGTAAAACGGATCAAAAATATTAGCGATATTTTCTTCAGATATTCCGGAGCCGTTATCCATGAAAGTAATTTTCAAAAGCTGTTTCTGTTCATTCGATTGTTCCTGTTTTTCATTGGCCTGATCACTTTTGATCACCAGCTTGCCATTGGCAGCGTTGCCGGCTGAAGAGATGGCATCAGCGGCATTGATAATCAAATTTAAAAAAACCTGCCGCAGCTGATTTGCATCGGCCAGTACAGCGTCGTTTTGGGCTTCCAGGATGCATTCGAGTTCCATATTGGACATCAACGGTTGTACGTTGAGGACCTGGGCAATATCATCGATCAAATCATGAACCGCTACGACCTTTAAACCGGTCTTCGAGGGCCGCGAAATTTCTAATAGCTGCCGAATAATGGTATTGATCCGCTCGATTTCATCTTCTGTGCGCTCAATATATTCCTCTTTCTCACTGTCAGGTGTGTCTTTTTGTTTGAGCAATTCGAGATACCCCATGACAATACCAATCGGATTGCCGATTTCATGGGCGATTCCGGCCGACAATCGCCCCACCGAGGCCAATTTTTCGGCACGAATGATTTCTTCCTGCGCCTTTTTCAATTCCAGATTGGCCATCTCAAGGGAATTGACGGTCGAACGCAGCTTTTCTTTGTCGGCGGATATGCGCCGCAACATGCTGTTCAGGGAACCCGATAACTTGTGCAGCTCATTATCTTCTTTACGCACCGAAAAGAGCATTTCATCATCTTCTTGATAGTCTTCAGCCCGGCGCGCCAGTCTGGACAGAGGCAGAAAATAAACCTTGGAAAGACGGTAGAGACCGATAAAGGTCAGTATAACGGTATTTAAAAACAGGTAAACAAAGAGCATTTTCTGCGAATGCCGCAGGGTTGCATAAATTTTCTCCAACGGCAAAACAATGCTGACCCCGGCAGCGATCCGGCCGTTTTGCTGCAAAGGCGATGAAATGATGAGATCGCGGTGGTGCCTCCAGAAAACACCCCATGTGGCCCCGAAAAAATGGGTGGTGCGCTCCTGGGATTGCATGGCCCCGCGGGCGTGTTTCAGCAACTCATTTTGCAGCGCCGCCGAGATTTGACCGTAAGCCACCCGTTCCTTATTTTTACCAACAAGAATGGCCCCAGAGGCACCGCCTTCGGCTAATAGACCAAACACCTGTGCCCGCGACAGCTGGGGGGTTGATCGAGCACCCAAATTCAGGATATCCAGCAGATCGGCCGAGAGCGTGGCGACCATAAAATGGCCCCTGGAAACCTCATTGCGCATAATGTCGCGCTTGGCGGTCATCATCGCGACGATGTTGATCAACAACATGGCCACAAAAAATAGGATAGCAATGTTGAGCGCAATTTTGGTTTTTAGACCGCGGAAAAACACGAGAGTTCTCATCTACTTGTTGTGAAATCGATTATACGTGATCGGTGGATGTTCAAATCTGCCAAAGAAGGAAACAGACGGGCAGGCTTGGCATCTAGCGTAGGTTATCGATTTTGTTGTGATTATTCCTATTAAAAAGTTTATCACAGTCTAATTTCGAATGCAAACAAAGTTAAAAATTATAAATATTATCAATATTTTACAAGAGTTGTTCGCAGGATCACACTAAATGGGATTTGTTAAAGCATATTTTCTGATACCTTAATCGCCTTTTCGGCTCGATGAAAATCGGTTAGATCAGTCCACCCCGAAATAATTTATCTTTCAATTCAAATTATAATGCTTTGCCAAGAACCCCTCCAAAGCGGCCATCACCTGTAAATTTCGATTTAACAGCGGACAAAAAACAAATGATGCTTACTATTAAAATTTGAATTCTTATTTCATCATAAACCTGACAGCAGGAGATCTTTATGGCGGCACATAAACTGTTTGAACCATTACAGATGGGAGACTTTGAACTTAAAAACAGAATCGTTCTGGCGCCCATGACCCGAGGGCGCGCCGGTGCGGAACGCATTGCGAATGAGCTGATGGCCGAATACTATTTCCAACGTGCTTCAGCCGGCCTGCTCATTACCGAAGCAACAGTTGTTTCTGCTCAAGGTAACGGTTGGGTAGGCTCACCCGGCATCTACACCGGTAAGATGGTGGAGGGGTGGCAAATCGTCACCCAGAAGCTGAAGCCCACCGGCACGCCCATCTTTCTGCAATTATGGCACTGTGGCCGGGCGTCTCACAGTGATTTCCACAATGGCGCCCTGCCGGTATCCGCTTCAGCGGTGAAACTGAACGGTGACCAGATTCAAACGCCGCTTGGAAAAAAAGATTATGAGACCCCAAGGGCCATGACCGTTGATGACATCATGGCTACGGTGAACGATTACCGCGCCGCTGCTGTAAATGCCAGGGAAGCCGGTTTCAGCGGTGTTGAAGTGCATAGCGCCAACGGCTATCTGATCAATCAATTTCTGGACTCAAAAACAAATTTAAGAACGGATCAATACGGCGGCAGCCTGGAGAATAAATATCGATTTTTAAAAGAAGTGATGGCAGCCGTTTTAGAGGTTTGGCCGTCACAACGGGTGGGTGTCCGACTTTCTCCTAACGGCGTCTTCAATGATATGGGCAGCCCTGATTTCCGAGAGACATTTCTCTACACCATAAAGGAACTCAAAAAACTTAATCTCGCATATGTTCACATCATGGATGGACTCGCCTTCGGCTTTCATGAACAGGGGGAGCCGATGACGCTGGCTGAATTCCGGGCCGAATATGACGGTATTATCATGGGCAATTGCGGCTATACCAGGGAAACCGCAGAAGAGAGACTCGAAGCTGGTCAAGCGAATCTGGCCGCCTTCGGCCGTCCTTTCATCACCAATCCCGATCTGCCTGAGCGTTTGAAGAATAATTGGCCCCTTACGCCCTATGAAGATATGTCCTTGTGGTACACGTCGGGCGCTCAAGGGTATACGGATTACACATCCTATAAAACTGACCCTTAAATGATACGACACACAAGGGATCAACTTGATTGAGTGCCTTGTTGTGCCGGCAACTTGTGTTGTGATCTAGCCTACCCACCGTACCGGCAGGCACAGGCCTATCATCCCTGATAGACGTGCTCGACAATATCAGCGATATCACAAGAAATATGATTTGCTTTCAGCAGTTGGATGACATGCGGAATTTGTTCGCTTTTTTCGACGGACAGTTCAATGTATTCATTTTTATTAATAAGTGCGATGCCGTTTTTTTCAAGCAGACGGACCGCGGCACCTAAATTACTCACCCGAAGTCCCAAAACCGTATAGTCCTCCATGTAAAAGGCAGGCAGTGAGCTGTTAGGCAGACAGATAGATGCATTTGATTCATTTGACACGATAGGCAAACGCGGCATGTTACAATCCTTAAATTTCCATCTCTAAAAATTAAAACGAGAAGCCGTATAAAGCCGATTTGGTCTTGAAAATGACCATATAAAACTGCTATGCGCATTGGAGCGCATATATCAGAGGTTTTCTAGTGCCTTTTTTAGATCTTCAATCAAGGTTTCAAGCGGTTCAATGCCCACCGATAGCCGCACCAGGCTTTCGCTGATGCCGGCTTTGGCGCGATCCCGGGGGCTCAGGGCCGCATGGGTGTTGGTGATGGGTTGATTGGCCAGACTGGTCACACCCCCCAGGCTGGTGGCCAGCTTAATGCGGCCGAGCCGGTCCATAAAGCCTTTGGTTTGGTCAAAATCGCCGTCGATTTCAAAACTGAGCATACCGCCAAATCCCAGGAGCT
>JAHEIW010000022.1 GCA_024639185.1 Deltaproteobacteria bacterium
AGATGCTGCACAAATTGAACGTTGCGATTGATGACACATTCAAAGAAGCGGGGGTGACGATTGCCTTTCCGCAGCGCGATGTGCATCTGGATGCAACCGGCCCGCTGGAGGTCCGGGTGGTTTCACAGGCATCCGGCTCAGAGACCGGCCAGAGCTCATCCGCGGCCTCAAAAGATACCGTTAAATAAATGAGGGGGTTGATTTTTTCTTTTTTCTGCCGACCGGGCAGGCCCATTCGCAGCGCCGGCAATACTTGACCAGTTTGACGGGCTTGTCAAATCCGTCCATCTTTTCTTCTCGAGCCCCGTCAATATTTTGTTCCATTTGAAGGTTGCAGTCTGGACGCGCGTAAACACCGGTTCGTCCCGGAAGGTGTTCCTGCTGATAATCCTCGGGTTTGTAAAGTTGTGTTTGAAAGGCACTCTGGGGGCAGACTTTACGGCAGGGGGCTTTGCAGTCTGTACACGGATCGAAGTCGATAGGACCGGTCGATGGCATCACCGCGTCGAGTGCAAGGGCGCGCAGCCGAACAAGCGGACCGTAACCCGGTGTGACCAGTAGATTATTTTTACCAATGCACCCCAATCCGGCCAGAACCGCGGCGTCTTTCAAGTAAATACCGCCTTTTTCCACATGATAGGGAAAATGGAAGGTTTCGATACCGAACGTACTACTTATCCAGTCGCACAGTTGCTTTATGATGGCAATGAGCACACGATTGCCCGCTGGATTCGCTTTGCCAAACCACCAGTCCATTTCCGGTTTGTCAACCGGGTGTTCGACGGCGATGACCAGCACGCTTTGGGCGACATCCGGCCAGAACACTTCACCGGGCTTGAGGCCCAGTTCATTTTCACGACTGCCCACACCTTCCCAGTAAGGCATTCTGGGCGAAAAGGTAAAAGCCGGGGCCCTCTTGAGTTCGTCGATAGTGGCCAACCCTGCTAAAGAGGCCCCCAAAGACTTGGCTTTGTGGATGATACGGCCAGCTATTTTTACTTTGGATAATGTTTTCATAACGCTTTACGTTCCCATATCTCAAGTTTCTTTGATAAAAAGCCTGCGAGGAAAATTGGCAAAGGTTTCATGACCCTTTTCGGTGACGCGAAAGGATTCGCTGCACTCAAAACCCCAATCATCCAGCCACATGCCCAAAATCATGTGAAAGGTCATATTGGGCGCTAAAATGGTTTTGTCTCCCGGCCGCAAACTGGCCGTGTGCTCCCCCCAATCCGGCGGATAATTTAAACCCATGGAATAGCCAATGCGGGATTCCTTTTCCAATCCGGCCCGTGCAATGACCTTGCGCCAGACTATTTCGATGTCTTCACAGGCCACACCGGGTCTAATGGCCTCAAGCGCTTTATTACAGCCCTCGACGACGACCTTGGATGTGTCCACCAGCTTAGCGGGGGGGTTTTTACCGAGGTACATCGTTCTTGCCAGCGGGCTATGGTAGCGGTTGTGGCACGCTGCCAGTTCCATATTGACGGCTATTTCGGTTCGATAGGGGTGGTCCGTCCAGGTCAAGTGAGGGGTTGAGGTTTTCTCTCCGCTGGGCATCATGGGGACAAAAGCGGTATAGTCGCCGCCGTAGGCCTCGGTTCCGCGGATTTGGGTGCGATAGATTTCAGCCACCGCATCACATTCGCGAACGCCGGGTGCAACCGTATCAAGGGCGGTTTGCATAACGCGCTCGGCGATTTTGCCGGCCTTTTTCATAAATTCGATTTCCGTGGCTGATTTGATGATGCGGATCCAGCTGACCAATAAATTCGCATCCCGAAACTGGGCCTTGGGCAGCTGCTTTTGCAGCTCGATAAAACTTTTGGCGCTAAAATAATAGGCATCCATTTCCGTACCGATGGCTTTGGTCTGCCAACCGCGCTTTTTTATTTCAGCCGCAACAACCCGCATGGGGTGCTTAATGAGCGATTGAACGTAATCATCGGCATAACCGATGATGCGGTCATGGGACAAATAAGTCGTGTGTTTAGCGCCATTGGCATCCATGCCGCGCCCAATCCAGATGGGCTGGTCTTCGTCGATCGCGAGGATCACCACCTGCGGTACATAAAATGACCAGCCATCGTATCCGCTTAAATAATTCATATTGGCCGGATCCGATACGACGATAACATCAATTCCCTTTTCAGACATGCTCGTTTTGGTTTTACGGATTCGCTCTTGGTATTCTTCGATCGTAAACAGCGCCATGATGCCTCCAATATGGGTTAAATTTTAATGTGGGTTGAAGCATCAGTGCTGGCCGCTTAAATAGGACAACGCGGTACGAATATGCATTTCCACACCGATGGGCAAAGCATCTTCATCAAAATCAAAACGGGGGTGGTGATGCGGATAATCGGTTTGCTTTTTCTTGTTTCCGGCACCCAAAAAATAAAATGCACTGGGCACTTTTTTAGCGTACTCGCAAAAATCCTCGCCGATCATGGTGACATACGGTATGATATGTTCTTTTTCTTTGACCAGTTTCTGCGCTTCATCGCTGACGATTTTTACCATTCCAGAATCATTGATCACCGCAGGATGATGGTAAGCATACTCAATTTCATATGAGGCCCGGTGCGCACGGCAAATGCTATTGACAATTTGTTCAAAACGCTCACACGGATTTGCGGTATCCGCATCATCCAAATCGTACAAGTAGCGTATGGTACCTTCCAGCACCACTTTTTCGGGAATAATGTTGCTCATGGTGCCAGCGCTTATTCTGCCAAAAACAATCAGGGTCGGTTTTAAGACATTGATTTCTCTCGTCTGGATGCTTTGAACCGCCTGGATAATCGCGGCCGCTGTTAGGATAGGATCGATGGAGTCCTGCGGAAAACCGGTATGTCCGCCGCGTCCACATACGGTCAGTTTAAAAACATGCATCCCCGCCATAACAGGCCCTGCTTGTATTCCGATTTGGCCGGTTTGCAGCGCCGTCATCAGGTGAATGCCAACGGCCGCATCCACCTTGGGGGTATCCAGAACCCCTTTGTCAATCAGGTGCTTGGCAAACATATTTTCTTCATTGGGTTGAAATACCAGTTTGATGTTTCCCTGAATCCTGTCCCTCATTTTTGATAGGATTTTGCCGGCCACCAAGAGCATGGCGCAATGGCCGTCATGTCCGCAGGCATGCATTTTGCCCGGGTTTCTCGATTTATAGGGCAATGCGGTCATTTCTTCCACAGGAAGGGCATCCATATCTGCGCGCAGCATCAGCGTGCGCCCCTTTGCTTGGCCTTCAATCAATCCCACGATTCCGGTTTCCGTGATTCGTTTTACCGCCATTTCGGAAGTTTTCAGGTATTCATAAATTTTCTCTGCGGTTCGATATTCTTCGCAGCCCAGTTCAGGGTTTTGATGAAAATCTCGCCGAATTTGTCGTAATTCATCTTCAAGGGATCGTATCTGCTCTTTGATCTGCATCGTTTTTTTCCGCCTTTAAGTCTGATCTAAGGTCTTTTCAAATAAACGGCCAAATTGGGGCAGGCGCTCATCAACACCTGCAAGACGCAAACAGTGCCAACCAAGGGCCAGATTGCTCGAGACAACCGGTTTGCCCAATTCTTCTTCAACCGCCTTAATGATGCCGAGCGCCCGCACATTCGTGCAGGAAATAAAAACGCTGTCAACGATATCGGGTCGACCCAATTTTAAAATAACCGCCCGGATGGAATCCGGTGTGATGCGGCCCACATTATCGTCATTGGGTTCGTTCCACGATCCCATAATGGGGACCGCAAAACCGCTGTCCTGAATAAAACCGCGCAGGCGGCGGTTAATATTATCCATGTAGGGTGTGATCAGGGCAATGCTGCTGGACGAAAGCGCTTGAAATGCAGCGATAGCAGCCTGCAAAGGCACCGTACAAGTGACTTGCGGGCGCACTTCATGAATCCGGGCGTGCACATTTTCGATGCCGATAAGCATGGAGCCGGAAGTACATCCATAGGCCATCACGTCCAGGGGAAACCCGGGCATAATCAGGTCGGCGGCCTCAGGGATTTTGCCCTCCATATCCTTGAGTGTCTGTGGGGTAATCGTTGCTGCACAATAGAGGCGATTCCCATACAACGAGACCCCCGGAAGGTCCAACATCCGACGCATTTCATATTCGATGGTCTGATCGCCGGACAGCACGATCAGCCCAATACGGGCCCTTTCCCCCAGGCCGCTATCCATTTGATAGGCAATGTTCTGTTCATCGATGACCAGATCATCCGCCATCTTCTTGTTGGTTTTGATCGTTTGCATACGTTGCTCCTCTGATTGCCGTGCATGAGCGTTTTGCATTCATTTATCTTAAGACATCGCATTAATTTTCATGCAAAATTCAGGTATTACAGCTCGATGAGATCTCTTGACGTCTCCGAAAGGATCTCTGCGCCCGTCTCGGTCACCAGAACATCGTCGATAATCCTGACGCCGATTCTTTCTTCGTTAATGTATACGGGCGGTTCGATGGATACGACCATACCGGGCTCGAAAATATACGTGCTGTCTGCAAAAAGGTGATTGTTCTCGCCCCAGGAGGGCGGATAACCGGGTCCGATCCCATAGCCGGTTGTATGCAGCCGATAGGGGTCCAATCCCGCATCTGCGATGACCTTCTTAGCAGCTTCATGGGGTTTTACCATGGGAACGCCTGCTTTTATCTCCGCAATACAGCGATCACAAGCCTCCCGTACGACTTTATAGATCTCTTTAACCCGGGATCTGGCCTTTCCCAGACAAAGTTGTCGACCGATCGTACAATGATAGCGTTTGTAACAGCCGGCATATTCAATGTTGATATCGTCTCCCTGTTTCAGTTTGCGTTCGGTCGGAAATCCATGCGGATAAACTATGCGCTCGCCGGACACAAAATTCATCGGGCTGGCCGATGCGTCACTACCCAATGCCATGAGCGTTCGGTGCATCTCGGCGGCAATTTCGAGTTCGGTCTTGCCTTCGGCAATGGTGTCAAGCCCGGTTTGAAATGCTGCATCCGCTATTTCCGAAGCCTTTCGTATATAGGCAATCTCGGCCGGTGATTTTGCCAGCTTCAGATCCTCGATTAGAAAGGGTACTTCTTTGACAGAACAATCATTGAGAAGATTCTTGAGTTTGACGTAATCGTAGGGCCCCAGATAGTAGTAGGGGACCTCAAGACCGATCCGATATTTAAAATAGCCCTTTTCTGCCATGATGGATCTGACAATATCTATGGGATCTTCCGGTTCACGCCCCCCCCATCCACGAATATCTTGCGCCAGGCTTTGTTCAGTATACTCCAGCACCTCAGCCAGCCGCATCAACATGGTGAGCGGGCCCGGCTCACGCGTGAAAAAAAGACATTGAAACTCCTGGAAGCTTTTGGCGCGGGTTCCGATCAACCAGTGTATGCTTTGGGGAGCCATGACAAGGATGATATCGAGGGCTTCTTTATCCATTGCTTCCCGAACACGGTTCTGGCGTGTTTCAAATTCTGTTATGTCAAATTCATGTTTTGACATTCCGGATCTCCTTTCATAAATGTTTATGCAAGATTCAGGTCTCACGTGTCCGCAATGAAGCGCAAATGACTCTTTTTTCGCTCACAGACGCCCTTGGCAATGATTAATTGTTGGCCCACTTTTTTACCGTCCTTCAAAACCCGGGCATCCTGCCGGGATGTGGCGCTTTGGATGGAAGCGGTGTGCGGATATCTGAATTGGTAGTATTTTTTTAGCTGGGGATCTTTTTTTCGTATGAGGGCCAGCAGGTTTGGCGATGACTTTTTGTGGTTGACGTTGGATTGCAGTTTGTCACGGAATCCTGCGATGATGCCCACTGCAAAATCGGTTTTGCGATAGCGATTCAAGCCTCTATCCTGGTTGTAGGCCGACCACTGGTTCTCAATAAAGGTGCGGATGAAATCATGGACGTAATCAGCCATTTTTAGATTATGGGGCGCGCCGCTGATTTCCAGAACCCTGCCCATTTTACCTTTGTGCAGCACATAAGCCGGTACCCAGATGCCCCAGACAAAATAAAAATCCTGTAGCAAATTGGCCAGATGGTAATCTTCACGGGGATGCCGCAGGGCTGGGGAACCGATAAAGATGCTTAAAAATTGGCGTTCAGCCAGGTGGTCTTTGAGCTCAATGTTATGCCGGGCAATGAGTTCGTGAGCCTTGGTCATGGCGGCTTCGGCCTCAAAACGATTTTTGCTTTCAGCCAGGGCCAGCAGTTTTCTGATGCGCTGCATACGCTTGTCATAGATACTGGTATGATCGTTCATGAGACGATCATGCAATGGTTGGTAATCAGCTGAAGCTGCTGGATGAATTCGCAGCAGCTCACAGGCCTGTTGGAAGGCGGGCCCGTGCGGTGGCTGGGCAAATCCATTCAATAACTCGGATGCAATTTGATGGGCCATTTCATGCAGCAGCACATCGCGAATCGAATCCCAGGGATAATTGAGCACCAGCTGACGGCTGATCGTAATTTGACGCTTATCCCCGGACCAATTCGCCCACTGGCTTTTTAAATCCGCCAGGGCAAATGTCGGTTTGCGGATCAGCGGCTGTTTGCCCGCTTGGAGGCAAAGCCGTGCTGCCTCCCATTCACAGGCGATCCCATGTAAAATGGCACGTTCCAGATCCTGCTGAGCCGTATTTTTTATCGATCGGGTGCGCTTTTTTCTTTTTAAATCCGGCATAATTTTTCAGCGGCGTTTTCAAGGGTTTCGCGTTTTTTGGCAAAACAGAACCGCAGCACCTTATGATCATCCTTCTGATGATATAGCGCCGATGGCGGGATGGCAGCCACGCCGTGCTCAACGGTCAAGCGCCTGGCAAAGTCAAGATCCGTCTCGCCGGAAATTTGGGAGTAATCCAGCATCTGGTAGTACGTTCCTTTGCAGGGCAGGGGCCTGAAGCGGGAATTTTCCATCAAACTTAAAAACATATCGCGCTTTTGCTGATAAAAAGCGGGCAAATTCAAATACAGATCTTTATTGACCATAAATTCAGCATAGGCCATTTGAATGGGCGTATTGCACGCAAATGTTAAATACTGATGGATCTTTTGCAATTCGCCTGAAAGCGGCTCAGGCGCAAGGCAATAGCCGATTTTCCATCCGGTGGTATGATAGGTTTTGCCAAAAGAGCAGATGACGAAGCTGCGCTGGGCCAATTGTGGGTGCCGGGCCATACTTTCATGCTGCCGGCCGTCGAAGATAATGTGTTCGTAGGCTTCATCGCTGACAATAAGCGTATTCGTTTTTTCAACAATCTGCGAAAGATGGGCAATGTCTTCTTTGGTCAAAACCGCGCCGCTGGGATTGTGCGGATAATTTAAGATAATGAGTTTGGTTTTGCTGTTAATGGCATTTTCAAATTCATCCCAATCGATGGTGTAGTCCGGAAATTTTAGTTGAAGATAAACCGGAATACCGCCGTTGAGTTGCACAACGGGAGCATAGGCATCGTAGGCCGGCTCGATAATAATAACTTGATCATCTTTGTTGACGACGGCAGTAATGGCAGCAAAAACCGATTCTGTTGCACCTGAGGTTACGGTAATTTCGGTTGGCGGGTCGTATTGAGCGCCATACATATGGTATACTTTTTCGGCAATACGCTCGCGTAAAGGCATGACGCCCTGCATGGGTGCATATTGATTGTGTCCCTGCCGCATGTATTTTTCCACCAGTGAAATCAGCTCGGGGTAGGTATCGAAATCCGGAAATCCCTGGGAAAGGTTAATGGCATCGTGCTTTATCGCCAACTGCGTCATAACCGCAAAAATAGTGAGTTGGAGGTCAGGCAGTTTAGATTGGATATTCATGGTAACATCCTTTAAGGCATCGATAATCTTTGGACAATAGGCCAATGCCCAACCGCTGTCAAGAATCCAAGATGGCTTAGCTATAATATTCCGGATCATGGATGGATTGAGCCTGATGATTTTATGACTAAATTATGCCTTGATTATTTCCAAGCACCTGATAGGGTCGCCTTAAATTTGCGGTTCTTGTAAAAAAATGCGGGGAGACGTTGCTGAAGATGAAACCTTGGCTTTTTACACTACAATGCCTGTTGTCGGTGTGGGTCACCATATTCAATACGACCCTGGGTGATGCGGCCGGCAGAAAAGCGGATATCCCCCTTGAACAGCTCAAGCTGCCGGCGGGATTTAAGATCGATTTATACGCGAGCGATATTCCCAATGCACGATCCATGGTGCTGAGCCCGACTGGAATCCTTTTCGTTGGAACGCGCCAAGCCGGCAACGTTTATGCGGTGCTGGATCAAAATGACGATTTTCACGCCGATGAAGTCATTACCCTGGCAAAAGGGCTGAACATGCCCAACGGGGTGGCTTTTAAAAACGGGGCGCTTTACATTGCAGAAGTGAGTCGGGTATTACGGTATGATAACATTGAGCAACAGCTTCATTCCCCGCCTGAGCCGGTTATCGTTCGTAATGACTTTCCGACCGACAAACATCATGGCTGGAAATATATTGCCATCGGTCCTGACGGAATGCTCTATGTACCGGTCGGAGCGCCGTGTAACATTTGCGAGAAAGACGATCCACGCTACGCCAGCATCATGCGTATGCATCTTGACGGCAGTGGTCTTGAAATTTTTACACGTGGGGTACGCAACACGGTAGGATTTGACTGGCATCCGCAAACGAACGAGTTGTGGTTTACAAACAACGGTCGAGATTGGATGGGCGATGAACTGCCGCCAGATACCCTGCATCTTGCGTCAAAAAAGGGTTTGCATTTTGGCTTTCCCTATTGCCATGCCGGGGATATACCGGATCCTCAATATGGCAACCGGCGCGACTGTGAGGAATTTTCACGACCGGCCCTAAAGCTGGGCCCACACGTGGCACCCCTGGGTATGAAATTTTACACGGGCAGCATGTTCCCATCCGCGTACCGCCATCAGATTTTTATGGCCGAACACGGATCTTGGAATCGCAGTGTTCCGATCGGCTACCGTATCACCATGGCGCTCTTTGACGAAAACCGGCGGCCCCGTTATGAAATATTTGCCGAAGGCTGGCTTCAGGGTGACAAGGCCTGGGGAAGACCGGTGGATCTTGTTGTCATGAGGGATGGATCGCTGCTCGTATCCGATGACAAGGCTGGCGTTATTTATCGGATCAGCTACAGCAAATAAACCATTGGAGTACTGGAGTGATGGAGTATTGGCGTAATGGTTTCGCAATCAAAAAATGATTATCCCGACTACCCGAGGGTGGCTGTGGGTGCCGTGGTATTCAGGGAAGGGCGGGTTTTGCTCGTTCGCCGCGGACAAGCGCCAGCCAAAGATCTCTGGGCGATTCCCGGCGGAAGCATAGAAATCGGCGAAACGCTGCAGCAGGCGGCTGAAAGAGAAATTCGGGAAGAAACCGGAATTAGAATTCGAGCTGCCAGACCCATTTTCATTTTCGATGTTATCGAACGGGATGAAAGCGAAAGCATACGCTTTCATTACGTCATTATTGACCTATCGGCTGAATATGTTTCCGGAGAGTTGTCGGCGGGAGATGATGCTGTCGAGGCGCGCTGGGTATCGGCCGAGGAAATAAACAGCCTCGCGATAAATTCTACGACATTGCAATTATTGAAAACCAGGTTCGGCTTCGGCCCACATCATTAGGTTGAGCCCGTTACCCGCTAGCCCGTTTACCGGTCAGCAAAAAGGCCATTGAACGGGCTCAAGTCTACCGACGGGAATTTCCGGCCGGCTTAACCGGCTCAATGGGCTAAAGCGGTCAAACAGAAAAATTTTTGCAGAGCGCACCGATGGAGGATTATTGTTAAATGAAAAGGCCTGGCTAAGGTTTGTCGATATTCAACTCAATTTCCACCCGACGGTTTGTCTGGCGGCCTTTTTCAGTCGTATTGCTGGCAATCGGGTTCTTGGGGCCCAGTCCAAGCGCTTCAATCTTAAAAGGATCAACGCCTTTGCCCACCAGATAGCCTTTGACCATGTTGGCCCTAAATTGAGAGACGCTCACATTGTAACTATAGGCACCGGATGAATCCGTATAGCCGCTGATATTGATGCTGGCATCCGGGTTGCTGACCATGAAACCGGCAATGCGGTCCAGCATATCGTAAGCCTGTTCGGGTAGATCGTTGGAATTGTGGTTGAAGTAAATGATGATTTTTCGATCTGGAAATGGCTTAACCTTGGGAATCGATGTGGCGCCTTCGGTTTGACCCTGCGAGCTCGACTGTTTGGATGTTTCGATTTTTTTGCCTTCAATAGCCTGCTCATCAAAGCGGTTGCGCTTCGGTTTATCTTTTTGAGCGGCTTGTTCACCGACGACGCCTGGAACGAAGGCCTCTTTGGCTTTTAACGTCGGGGAGTCATAGGTTTGCGGCGCGATTTCCTCCATTTTCCAGCGAGGCTCGTTCTTCGATTGCATCGAAAATAAGAAATAACCGATTGCCAGAAGCAGCAAAACAATAACGGCAAGATATCCGAAGCGCTTTCCCATGGATTGATTCTGAAGCACATTAAAGGGATTTTCTTCCTTGGGCTCAAAAATTTCGGTTTTCTTATCTTGCGTCATCGACTGGTCGGTAGGGATTCTAAGCTCTTTTTCACACTCCAAGATGACACGCGCATCGATAACTTTTTTGCCGCCGGAATAGCCGGTAAGCAGGGCGTGGTCGCAGATGATATTAATCAGTCGAGGATAACCGTGGGAAAATGAATAAATTCTGCGCACGGCTTCGGATTTAAAAAGTTCTTTTTTGCAGCCGGCAACATTGAGGCGATGATTGATATACTGGCGGGTCTCCTGCTCGGTCAGTGGGTCGATATGATAGCTAACGCTAATTCTTTGCCGAACCGCTTTGTGACGTTCCTCGCTGAGAATTTTGTTGAATTCGCTTTGCCCGACAAAAAAAATGTTGATCAATTTGCGGTTATCCATTTCGATGTTTGACAAAAGCCGGATTTGCTCGATCAACTCGTGGTTTAGCCTCTGAGCTTCATCAATAATCAGCAGGACCTTTTTGTCTGCGGAAGAAGCCTTGTAAAGAAAGTGCTTTAGATGAATCAGAAAAGCGCCCTTGCTATCAAAGCGCCGGTTCATCCCAAACTCTTCAGATAAAAAGTTAAAAAAATCAATACTGCTGAGTCCGGGATCCGGGATGGCAGCCACTATAGCAGACACATCGATAATCTTCATCAAGCCGTGGATCAAAACGGTTTTGCCGGTGCCCACATCACCGGTGAGCAAGAGGAACCCTTTGTTTTCAAGGACGCCGTACTTGAGAGTGGCCAGGGCTTCTTTATGCTTCTCACCGAGCCAGAGGAATTTGGGATCCGTCGTAATTTGAAACGGCTTAATTTTCAAATTGTAAAATGATTGATACATAACGAATCTGCTTCAACTACCCGCTTGGCAACAGCAAGCCGGGCTACGGAAATGTTGTTATTTTCAACAAAGTATTTGAAAAAGTTTACAGGAGGCCTATCGCTTCAAAAACCCGCGGCTATAATAAAAATAGATGGCGATCCAGAGCACGAAAAAGAGGATAATATAGGCTGTCCTCTGGCGAACGAGCTTTTTTCGCCTTTTATCAATCAGGTTAACGGAATTTTTCAGTTCTCTTTTTACTATTTCCAGCTCATTCATCAGGGCGTCCATATTCGCTGTTTCTGAAAAAGAAACCAGACGCTTTGATTTGCTTTCGAAATCGCGAACATTGTATGCGTCAAAAAGGATTTTTTGTTTTTCGGTGAGATAGGAGACCTCATGAATTTCTTTTGCAAGCTCAGCACAGTAGAATTTTTTGTAAGGATTGATGGCAGGGACTTCTCCCAGCTGCCGGATACGGTCTTCGATGCCGCCATCCAATTCAACATTAATTTCGGCTAGTATCCGGTCTAAATCAGCTACGGTGCTGTTGTTTTTAATCAGGTCCTCACCGGATAAAGAGGATATGAAGAAAATCAGGAACCCGGCTGTCAGGCAGCTTGCAATAATCCGAACGAGTGCAACTACATCGCGATTGTAAGATATCATAGACGCTGGCCCTTTCAAAAAAATCGCAACCCACAAAAGCCGCTGCGAAAAAACAATTCCCCGATATTTTATAAATAGTCTATATTACAATATAATTTAATCAAATCGTACAGGAAAATAGCTAAATTGTCAATATTCGGCCTTTGGTATTGAAGATGCTGAAAGCCCCGAAAGCCCGCGCCGTAGGCCAAAAAACGGCACCAGGTGCCGTGGTGATTGTCTTAGGGCAAACATCAAGGCCAATGCCGCCCCTGCATCATCTCTTAGGGTGATGATTCCGATAATTTTTGTTTTTTCAAGTTTTGATGCATTTCGTCCAGATTATTCGACGCTCCCATGTATTGCTCAATCCACTGCTGCGAACGATCGTACTCCGCCGATAATGCATTCATGGCTTCCTTAAAGGTTTTGTGTTTGGCCGTCGCGCTGGTCCAGTATTTGTGCGGTCTGCGCGGGTTGTAAAAAAGGGTATCGGATACTTTTTTTGGGGTCTGCACCGTGGTTTCAACCGCTGCGTTTAATTTGTCGCGGGCCAGATTCTGATGAATTTCTTCGAGATTATTGGTTTCGCCCATGTGCTGCTGAATCCAGCCGGGACTGCGATCATACTGTTTGGCCAGGGCCGCAATTGCATCTTTAAAGGTTAGGTGTTTGGAAACAGCGCTGGTCCAGTACTTCTGCGGTCTTCTTGGATTATAAAATTCAAGCCCTTTTACGTTGGAGACGCTGGTTGGCTGAATCGGCGGGGCTGTTAAATGTTTCTTTTCGTCTGGTTTCGGCTTTGAACCAGATGCCTTGATATCAGCAGTAGGCGTCACCGCGTCTGTGGACGGCTGTTCAGAGGTTTTTATCGGCTTAGCAGGCAGCGTCTTTTTTGCGGTCTCTGCCGCCCGTTTTTCAGGTGTTTTTTTGGGTTTAGCGGGCAGTGTCTTTTTTGCGGTCGCTGCCGCCGGCTGTTCAGGTGTTTTTATGGGTTTAGCGGGCGGTGTCTTTTTAAGGTTTCTTATTTCCTCAATGCGGAGAACATCTTTTTTTTGATAGCTCAATACCGCGCCTTCATATTCACATTTAACTTCCTGGCCTTCTTCCCAGGCTTTTTCCTGACAAACGGTTCTCATCCCATCTTTAAAAAAAATGATATCGGCTTTGCCCAACTGCGGTAGCAAGAAGGTGAGGCCCAATATGATGATAAATGCTTTCACTTTAGATATCCTCCGGCTACACGGCAGGTGCAGCCCTGCATTTTAAATGCTTGCATGCGAGTTTAGTATAATCCGGAAAAATCTGCAAGGACAATACGGTTGTTGCCGGCTGACAGTGGAGCTGGTAATAAGCAGGTGAGGTTGCCGGGCAGAACGTCAACCCCCATAACTGCCGGCAACCGTTTTTGAAATATATTGGGGATATGGCCGCAATCTAAAAACACGAAACTATTTTGCGGTTGTTTGGCTTGTTAACTTCATCAACTGTAACGCAAATGGAAGAACTTCGAAAAACAGCCGGCGACATCAAGCGGGCGGCTCAGCAGAAGCCTCGTCGGCTTTTAGGGTCTCCTTTACAGCGTTAATCATTTCATCTCGATCAATCGGTTTTGTCAGCGTACGTGTGGCGCCCAGTTTTTTGGCACCATCCAGATAGCCCTCGGGTCGGTTTACGCCGCCGCCGGACATGGCGATTATTTTCACATTGGGAAACTCTTTTTTAAGTTCGATGATCATGCCAATGCCGTCTTTGTTCGGCATTATCAGATCAGTGATGATCAGATCAGCTGGATTATCCCGGTATTGCCTGATCCCGTCCATACCGTCGGCGGCCTCAATAACCTCATAGCCGACCCTTTCCAGCATCAATCGAAGCATCGATCGAATCTGAGATTCGTCATCAATAATCAGTATGCGTGCCATTAAACTCGCTTCCTTTCTCAGTCAATTAGGCAATTACATCTTTCCTGTCCATTGAAACCAGCTGTTCATATTAGATCATAACTTGAGCGGTCTTTCAATAACAAAAAACAAATATATCTTTTAACATATTGAAATAATATTGTTTTATAACAACCAAAAGAGTGGCATCCTTGCCCGTCAAATGCAATTTATCTTTGCTTTATGCATTGCTTATGTTAGAATCCCAAAAAACGTTGGCAATTTATTCGCATACCCATTGAATTTAGTCCTTTAAACTGTGAACGGAGAATGTTTATGCAGGTTTCAAAACGGCAGCAGAATGCGCGTAACGATGAACCGGTTTCGGTTTGCCCGCGGGGCAAGATTTTCAAACTTCCTGATGAAAAGGACTATCAAAAAGAATTCGAAAACCTCCAGCGCCGTGTTGAAGAGGAGCGCTCGAAGGGCAGGGAGATCGTCGTGGTGATGGGGGTAGGCTTTGTCGGAGCCGTGATGGCCGGTGTTGTGGCCGATTCGGTTGATGCGCAAGGCCACCCCAGCAAATTTGTCATTGGCATGCAGCGACCGTCAACGCGATCGTACTGGAAAATACCTTATATTAACAGAGGCATTGCACCGGTCGAAGCTGAAGACCCCGAAGTTGCCCCTCTGATCGAACGTTGCGTCAAGCAGAAAAAAACATTGATCGCCACCTATACCTTTGATGCGCTGCGCCTGGCCGATGTGGTCATTGTGGATGTGCAATGCGACTATTTTAAGGAAACCTTCGGCGACGTCCGACAGGGGCATGCCGATATTGCGGCGCTTGAAGACAGTCTGAAAATTATCGGCGAAAAGATCAGCCCCGAGTGTCTTGTTTTAATCGAAACTACCGTGCCACCCGGCACAACGGAATATGTGGCCTATCCCATCGTTAAAAAGGCATTTGAAAAAAGAGGATTGACCGACACAGAGCCCCTTTTATCCCATTCTTTTGAACGCGTTATGCCGGGTCGTAATTATGTTGCCTCGGTGCGTGACTTCTGGCGGGTATGCAGCGGCATCAACGAAAGGGCGCGAAAACGCGTGCGCGAATTTTTATCAGAAATATTAAATGTCGAACAATATCCGCTGACGGTGTTGGATCGGCCGATTGAAAGTGAAACCTGCAAAATCGTGGAAAATTCTTTCCGGGCCACGCTGCTGGCTTTTCTGGATGAATGGAGTGTTTTTGCCGAACGCAATGGGGTGGATCTGATCAAAGTCATTGAAGCCATTAAGGTCCGGCCGACCCACTCCAATATGATTTTCCCCGGCCCGGGTATCGGTGGCTATTGCCTGCCCAAAGACGGCGGCCTGGGGGTGTGGGCCTACCATACCCTGATGGGATTTGAAGACAATGTATTTAAAATCACACCGGCAGCCATCGATATCAACGACACGCGTTCATTGCGGGTACCACAACTGGTGCGGGATGCGTTGCGCAACATGGGTAAAATTGTGGCGGCATCAAAGGTTGTCTTATTAGGGGCAGCCTATCGTGAAGGTGTGGGCGATACACGCTATAGCGGCTCGGAGATCATCGTTCGCAAATTAGCTGAAATGGGCGCCGAGATCGCGGTTAATGACCCCTATGTTAAACGCTGGTGGGAACTTGAAAAACAGGATACCTATCCGGGGCCGAATCATTCAATGAGTCGTTTTTTCCGCAATCAGGATCGGTTGGATGAAATCCAGGTTGAAAGCGACCTGTCACAAGTGCTGTCGTTTGCTGATGCCGTCATTTTTGCCGTTCGCCATCAGGAATACCTGGACCTTGAACCAGAAGCAGTCGTAGAGATGATTGGCCGTCCTGCTGCCATCATCGATTGTTTTGGTGTTCTGGATGATAAAAAAATTCGCCGATATTTTGAACTCGGATGCGAAGTAAAAGGTCTGGGGCGCGGCCACATTCAACGAATTAAAAAGCAGGTCAGACAAAAAGATAAGACCACGCCATAGGGCCGTAGCCATTTGGTATATTTGCACCAAAGACCAATCCGGATTGAGGTTGCGCGATGACGCCTTCCAAAAAATCAAAAGTACACCAGCTGATCGAGAAAGGGGTTCGGATTGACTGCCCGCAGAGCATTCAAATCGGCGAAGAAGTCAACCTGGACCATATTTGTGCAGACGGCGTCGTGCTGTACGCCGGATCTAAAATTTTCGGTGCTTCCACCGTTATTTCCCGGAACGTGAAAATTGGGTTCGAAGGGCCGGCCACGGTTAACGATTGCCAGCTGGGTGCCGGCGTTGAGTTGAAGGGCGGCTTTTTTGAAAAGGCCGTTTTTCTGGCAAAATCCAGGGCCGGGCTGGGCGCACACGTGCGTGAAGCCAGTATTTTAGAAGAACAGGCCAGTATCGCCCACACCGTCGGGACCAAGCACACGATTCTTTTTCCATTTGTTACCCTCGGCAGTTTGATCAATTTCTGTGACTGCCTGATGGCCGGTGGTACTCACCGCAAGAATCACAGTGAAGTCGGCAGCTCCTATATCCATTTTAACTTTACCCCCAATCAGGATAAAGCGACAGCCTCTTTGATCGGCGATGTGCCCCGGGGGGTCCTGATCAATCAGCCCCCCATATTCTTAGGCGGGCAGGGTGGGTTGGTGGGCCCCTGCCGGCTGGCTTACGGAACCACGGTGGCTGCCGGAACGATCTTACGCAAAGATGAACACCGACCCGGGCGCCTCATATTCGGCGGATTCGCCAAAGAAGGCAATGTGTCCTATCAGTCCGGCAAAATCGGGAATAATCACCGCACAGTTGTCAACAATCTGGTTTACATTGCCAATCTGATCGCTTTATATCAATGGTATTGCCACGTTCGCAGCCAGTTTATTTCAGAGAATTTCTCGGAGTTGGTGCTGGCCGGGCTCAAAGAAAAACTCAATTGGGCGATATCAGAACGCATTAATCGCCTGGAGGGTTTCTGCTTTAAAAATGATGAAGATACGTCCCAGTCGCCAAAAGGCCGGACTGCTTCAACATCTCTCAACACAAAACGGCATCAGGAACTCATCGCCAATTGGACGCTGCTAGCGGATTTATTTGGGTCCTATCAGGACATTAGCACAGATGTAAGCAACCGGGATGCTTTTCTGGAGGCCGTTCATAAGAGTATCAAAAAAAGCGGCCTGGATTACATCACGGTCATCCAGCAGTTATCGGCATCCGAAGGTGACTTGGCGACTGCCTGGCTCCAGGCGATCGTTGATCATATAGTCAAGAGTGCCTTAACGATCATTCCGTCTTTCCAATAAGGATTACCTTACATTCACCCCGGGAGGGGACTTGGATTGAATTGTCCTGCAATGCGGCATTCAGCCGTTTTAGACCATTACCGTAACGCCTTACAGACTATTGAGGTAACCCATGGGTAGACTATTTGGCACCGATGGTATCCGGGGCGTCGCCAACGAATATCCGTTAACTGCCGAAGGGTCTTATCAGGTCGGCCGGGCGGTGGCGTCTTTTTTTCACAGACCGGTCCGTCAAACGAAAATTATCATTGGCAAAGATACGCGCCAGTCCGGCACGATGATCGAAAAAGCGCTGGCAGACGGCATCTGCTCCGTTGGTGCCGATGTGCTTCTGGCCGGCATCATATCCACACCGGCCATTGCCTGTCTGGTCGCAGGCGGTGATGCTGCGGCCGGTATTGTGATTTCAGCCTCGCATAATCCGTATAGCGACAATGGTATTAAATTATTCGATGCGGATGGATACAAGCTTCCAGATGCGAAGGAAGATGAGATTGAAGGCCTCATGCAGGCCGAAAGCCAGGGTGACCCAGCCGGCAAAAACCAGCGCATCAGAGGCAAGCTGAAACGGTTGTCAGATGCATCTGAACGTTACCTTGAATTTCTGAAAAACAGCCTGCAGGGCTCAACGCCATTTACCGGCATGAAGGTTGTTCTGGATTGTTCCAATGGCGCAACCCATGCAACGGCCCCCCGATTGTTTCGCGATCTGGGTGCTGGGGTTGAAGCCCTCAATATTGAGCCCAACGGTCGTAATATCAACGCGGATTGCGGTTCAGAGCACCCGGATGGGTTAATCGACACGGTTTTGAACCAAAAAGCCGATGTCGGGCTGGCCTTTGACGGCGATGGTGACCGTTTGGTGGCCGTCGATGAGCAGGGACAGGTGGTCAGCGGTGACCGCCTCCTGGCGATTTGTGCCCGCAATTTAAAGCGCAAGGGTCTTTTGCGAAATAATCTGGTGATCAGCACCGTCATGAGCAATCTGGGATTGCGCCTGGCACTCAAGGATATGGGTATTGATCATATCATGACCGCAGTGGGTGATCGTTATGTCCTGGAACAGATGCGCGCCCGAGACGCCGTTATCGGTGGTGAAGATTCCGGCCATATGATATTCCTCGACCGGCATACCACCGGAGATGGCATGCTGACGGCCATCCGCTTGATGGATACCATGCGCGATGAGAAAAAGAAATTATCGGAATTGCGTCGTGTCATGACCGTATTGCCGCAGGTTCTGCTGAATGTCGACGTTCAAGACAAGCCTGAAATCGAAAGCGTACCGCAGCTCATGGAAGTGATACGCGCGGTGGAGGCACAGCTGGGCGACAAGGGCAGGGTGCTGGTGCGCTACTCGGGGACACAGCCCCTGTGCCGGGTTATGGTTGAGGGCCCTGAGGCATCTGAAACCCAACGGTACTGCCAGCAAATTGCCGATGTCGTCAAAGCCACGTTAGGATAGAATTCGCAGATTGACACAGATATTGAGAAAAAGGACCGTTTTTAGATGGAAATCATTCGCGGTTGCCGAGTATTCGCAGCAACATCAGAAACAGGTTGATAAAGTCCAGATACAGTTTCAAGGCCCCCAAAATGGCGCCTTTGCGCACGGCGCTGGCGCCAACATCTGCCGGTTGCGAGACAGCCATGGCTTTAAGATTCTGGGTGTCATAGGCGGTCAGACCGACAAAAACCAGCACCCCGATATAGCTGATGATCATGTGCATGGCGGAGCTGCGAATGAATATATTGACCACCGAAGCGATAATAATGCCAATGAGGCCCATCATCAAAAAGCCGCCCATGGACGTCAAATCGCGTTTTGTGGTCCAGCCATAGATGCTGCAGGCCACAAAAGTGGCCGCGCAAACAAAAAAAGTTGATGCAATGGAAGCACGGGTGTAAATCAGAAAGATAAACGAAAGGGTTGCACCGTTTAAGACTGAATACAGGATAAACAAACCGGTGGCAGTTGATGCTTGCATGCGCTGAATGCGGGCGCTGATAACAAATACCAGGGCCAGTTCAGCAATGATAAGGCCGAAAAAAAGCATCTGATTGCGAAAAATAAGCCCTAAAAGCTCGGGGGTGTTGGCAATATAAAACGCCACCAGACCGGTCAGCGCCAGGCCAATTGCCATCCAGTTGTAAACACTGCGTATGAAATCATTTACACGGACCTGGACTTGGGTCTGATTTGTTGATATGGGTTGCATTTATGGCCTCCTAATGGTTTAGTTTGTTGAAAATACATAATAACACATCAGACGCCATTTTCAAGACTTGCTGTATCTTAAAAAATGAAACCCGATCAATTGTATCAAGAACTGATAGACTTGGCCGAGCGATTGCAGATAACGGTTTCAGAGCAGAACCTGAAAATGTCAGGTTTCAAGGTCAAAAGCGGTTTCTGCAAAGTCCGGGGCCAACAGATGTTTGTTATGGACAAACACAAGTCTGTTGCTGAAAAAACCCGAATCCTGGCCACGCAACTGGCGACCATACCGCATGAAGACCTGTACATTATACCCGCCGTTCGGGAATTGCTTGAGAAATACGGGTCTCAATGAGGGCCGCAAAAGGGCGATGTGGCCAAAAATGGGTCCTAAAAACCGGGCACTGGCGCAGGCTCGGCTAAAAGTTTACATAATATAACTTATCAGACGTTTAATAAAAATAAAAAGGCCATTGTTCGGCAATCGATCGACAATGTGCAAATGACCGCTGAAATCATAGCCCCATGAACGACCCGTTTGACGAATTTGAAGAAAAAGACGAGATCCGGAAAATTTACACGGTTTCAGAGCTCACGGATCAAATTAAAGCGCTACTCGAAGAAACATTTCCATTTATTTGGATTGTTGGTGAAATTTCAAATTTTAGGACCCCTTTATCCGGTCATTTTTATTTTACCCTCAAAGATGCGGATTCACAGATCAGTGCGGTCATGTTTCGCGGTCAGCAGCGCCAGCTCAAATTTGAGCCGCAAGATGGCATGCGCGTTACCGCAATGGGACGTCTGAGCGTATATGAACCCCGCGGGTCTTACCAGATCATATTGGAATACATGGAGCCCTCGGGCATTGGCGCCCTGCAGATCGCTTTTGAAAAATTAAAAGCCCGTCTGGCGCATGAAGGTTTGTTTGAGGATCAATATAAGCAGACCATACCATTTTTACCGCAAAAAATTGCACTGATCACTTCGCCATCTGGCGCGGTGGTACACGATATCCTCAATATTTTTGAACGGCGCTATGCAAACGTGGATGTCCGGATATTGCCGGTCAAGGTTCAGGGCGATGGTGCTGAGGATGAAATCGTGGCTGCCCTGGACCTGCTCGATCAGCAAGCGGACTTTGATGCAGCTATTTTAGCCCGGGGCGGCGGATCCTTGGAGGACTTACAGGCCTTTAACAGCGAATCGGTCGCCCGCGCCATTTACGCCTGCGAGGTACCGCTCATTTCAGCTGTCGGTCATGAAACCGATTATACCATAGCCGATTTCGTGGCGGATTTGAGAGCCTCGACGCCCTCGGCGGCAGCTGAATTGTTACTACCTGTAAAAAAAGAGTTATTACAAACAGTTAGAACTTTTTCAACTGATTTGCACTATCGAATGATCACCCGCATTGAGCGCTTGCGACACACGCTGCTCGATACGGCCAAACGCCTCGCAGACCCGCGTAAAAAGTCCCAGGATTGGCGCTTGCGATTGGATGATCTTACAGCGCGTTTAAGCCGCCAGATCAGACAGATTTTGGCGCGCAAAAACGAACGGCTGCAATGGCGCCAGGATAAATTGTTGATGAATAGTCCTCTATCCCGGCTTGAAAATTTTAAAGCGATAATTGATAAAAACTTTAATAAATTATTTGAATTATATAATAAAGATAGACAAATTAATTCGGCCCGCCTGCGGGAATTAAACGCCCGGTTGGATGCATTGAACCCCATTGCCATTTTAGAACGCGGTTATAGTATCACCCGGACCGTACCGCAGGCTAAAATTGTGAGGGATCCGGAAACGGTTGCTGTCCATCAGGAACTGGAGGTTATCGTATCCAGAGGCGCGCTGATTTGCAGGGTAAAGGAAAAGTTAAAAAATGGCCCCAAAAACATTTGAACAATCCATGAAACAACTTGAGCGCATTGTGCAGGAGCTTGAAGACGGTGAACTGCCGCTGGAAAAGGCGATAAAAAAATTTGAAGAAGGCATAAAACTGACCCAGTTTTGCTCGGCCAAGCTGGACGAAACAGAAAAAAAGGTTTCTGTTTTACTTAAAAATGCCGACGGTCAGGTGGTTACCCAGCCATTCAGGCCCGAAGGCGAATCGAGTGACGAATGACGATTTAAAGATGTTTGACCTGAAGGCATACCTTGCGCGCAAGGCTCAACGGATCAATCAGGCCCTGGCAGCCATCCTCAAAACGGCAGATGAGCCCGATCGTCTGCTGCAAGCCATGTCCTATGCGCTGCTGGCCGGTGGCAAACGTATTCGACCCATTTTATGCCTGGCGGCAGCCGAAACGATTGATGGCGACTCACAGGAGGTCTTGCCGGCTGCCTGCGCCCTTGAAATGATCCATACCTATTCGCTGATTCACGATGATCTCCCGGCGATGGACGATGACGACATGCGCAGAGGTCAGCCCACCTGCCATAAGGCTTTTGACGAAGCCACCGCCATTTTGGCTGGAGACGCCCTGCTGACACTGGCTTTTCAAATGCTGGCATCCATTGCCGTTAACAAACCGGAGCAGGCCTCCAAATGGCTGCGTGTGATTGAACACATTTCGCATGCTGCCGGTTATTGCGGTATGATTCAGGGTCAGATGCTGGATATGGCTTCAGAACAAAAACCGTTGACCCTGGCGGAGCTCAAATCCATGCACCGCTTGAAAACCGGCGCTTTGATTGAAGCCTCCGTCCGTTGCGGAGCAGAAATGGCGGGCGTGAATTCGGACCAGATTCAAATGTTTGAACGCTATGCTCAAAATATAGGACTTGCCTTTCAGGTAACAGATGATATTTTAAATGTCGAGGGCGACCCTGAAATAATGGGTAAAGCCGTTGGCACCGATGAGCAGCGCCACAAAACGACTTACCCTGCCCTGCTGGGCCTGGCGGAATCAAAAGCATTTGCCGATCAACTGGTCGAAAATGCTTTGGCCGCGCTGGATGCCTTTGATCAAAAAGCCGAACCATTACGAGCTATTGCGCGCTACATTCGCCATAGAAATCGCTAATCGCACAAAAGTGGAGAAAAATTCATTGAGCCTTTTAGAACAGATCAATTCACCGGCGGATTTAAAGAAACTGTCCCGCGACGAGCTTCCGGTACTCGCAGAAGAGATTCGAATTGCCATTGTTGAAGTCGTCTCGAAAACTGGCGGTCATCTGGCCCCCAGCCTGGGAGCCGTCGAACTGGCAATTGCGATTCATTATGTGTTTGATACCCCGCGGGAAAAAGTCATCTGGGATGTCGGTCATCAAGCCTATGCGCACAAACTGCTGACGGGTCGACGGGATCAATTCAATACGTTGCGACAGTTTGAGGGTATATCCGGATTTACCCGCCGTAGCGAAAGCGCATACGATGCGTTCAGCACCGGCCACAGCAGCACATCGATATCCGCCAGCCTGGGTATCGCCTGTGCCAAGGATTTAATGGACGAAGATGCCAAGGTGATAGCCGTGATCGGTGATGGATCGATGACCGCCGGCATTGCCTTTGAAGGCCTCAATCAGGCCGGGGACACGCTCAAAGACAAAAACCTCCTGGTCATCCTCAATGACAATGAAATGTCAATTTCGCCGAATGTCGGTGCCCTATCCTCTTTTTTGAGCCGCAAGTTTTCCGGTAAAAAAGTGCGTGAGCTTCGCAAAGAACTTGGAGAATTTTTGAAATCCCTGCCCAAATTTGGTGACGACATTTATAAGGTTGCTAAAAAGACTGAAGACAGTCTGAAAGCATTCGTGACGCCCGGAATGCTGTTTGAAGCCTTTAATTTTGAATATTTCGGACCCATTAACGGGCACAAATTAAACCATTTGATTGATATTCTAGACAATATTAAAGCCCTCAAAGAGCCCGTGCTCTTGCATGTTTCCACCCAGAAAGGCAAAGGATATCCGCCGGCTGAAGAAAATCCGGTATACTTTCACGGGTGCACCCGTTTTGAGGTTGAAACCGGCAACTGCCTGGATATCGCCAGCCCGCACCCGTCCTATACCCAGGTGTTTGGCGATGCCATGGTTCAGCTGGCCGAAACGAATGAAAAAGTCAATGCCGTTACAGCAGCGATGCCCGAAGGTACCGGTTTAGGGCAATTTTCAAGACGATTTCCGGAAAGATTCTTTGATGTTGGCATTGCCGAGCAACATGGGGTTACCTTTGCCGCAGGCCTGGCCACAGAGGGGCTCAAGCCGGTGGTGGCCATTTACTCTACTTTTTTACAGCGCGCCTACGACCAGATTGTGCACGATGTCTGTCTTGAATCGCTGCCGGTTGTATTCGCCCTCGATCGCGGTGGCATCGTGGGTGAAGACGGGCCCACCCATCATGGCCTTTTTGATTTATGTTATTTGCGAAGTTTACCCAACATGGTGGTCATGGCGCCGAAGGACGAAAACGAACTGCGCCGGATGCTGCTAACTGCCCTTGAACATGATGGGCCGTCCGCACTGCGGTATCCCCGGGGATCCGGGGTCGGGGTCATTCTCGAAAACCCCATTCGCCCTCTGGAGATCGGAAAAGGCGAGCTTCTCAAAGAAGGTGAAGATGTGCTGATCCTGGCCATTGGCCAATCCGTTTGTGAGGCCCTGGATGCCCATTCCGAGTTGACCCGGCAAGGCATATCGGCGACAATCATCAATTGCCGGTTTGTAAAGCCCCTGGACATCGATTTAGTCAGCGATTGGGCCAAAAAGATCCCCCGCATCATTACCGTCGAAGAAAATATTCGACAGGGCGGATTCGGCAGTGCGGTCCTGGAAGCGCTTTATGACGCCGGTGTCACCGGTTTCCAGCTTGAGCGCATCGGCATTGCGGATAAATTCGTCGAACATGGTCCGCAGGCGGTTTTGCGGTCAAAATACGGTGTGGACGCCGAAGCCATTGTCCAATGCACCAAGCAATTGATGGCCTTAGCTGCCAGTTCGAACACCCGGTGGCCGAATCGTCAGGTCGTTTAAGCAACGGCATGCAAAACGCAGGTTTTCATCTTTCATTGCAATTCCCATCAGGATCTTGTGTCTGCCAAAAAACACCGATTGGACTTAATGCTTATTGAAAAGGGTTGGTTTGCCAGTCGTCAGCGCGCCCGGGCTACGATTATGGCTGGAAAGGTTTTTGTCAACGGTCAACGGGTGGATAAGCCCGGGTTTTCAGTTTCGTCCTCGGATACGATTGAATGTAAAGGCGGCGATATCGCGTATGTCAGCAGAGGCGGGCTTAAGCTTGCAGCCGCTTTGCAACATTTTTGCGTTGATGTGACCGCGGCCATATGTATGGATGTAGGCGCATCCACCGGCGGATTTACCGATTGCCTGCTGCAGCATGGAGCCGATCGGGTTTACGCTGTAGATGTCGGCTACGGGCAACTGGCCTGGAAAATTCGTCAGAACCCTGGCGTGATCGTCATGGAGCGGACCAATGCTCGCTACCTGAAAGCAGACGCCCTGCCGGAACATGTCGATTTGATTACCATTGATGTCTCTTTCATCTCACTGAAAATGATTGTCCCGGCTGTCATTCAATTTATGAAACCCAATGCCTCGATCATGGCTTTGATCAAACCGCAATTTGAAGTCGGCAAAGGTCAGGTTGGCAAAGGTGGCGTGGTGCGTGATCCGCAGCAGCATGAACAGGTTATCCAAAATTTAGCGGATTATTTCCGCAGCCGGCAGCTTAAGCCCCAATCCGTGTATCCTTCCCCTGTAGCGGGGCCAAAAGGCAATCGTGAGTTTTTTATGCGCCTGCAGCTGGAAAGCAATATAGCTGAATCAAATTTTTCTGATAAACCCGGCAATGGGTGATGGGCGTCCGCCAGCGGTTTTGTCGAGCGTGATATGATTTCAGATTGTCCTGCAGATTATTTTGGGCTTGATTTTTTCGAAGATAAAAGATACTGAATCACGTTTTAAAAATTTATTCGTCACAAACCAACACAAAGAGGTACCGTAATGAGTGAAAAGGTGGAGCGTATCAGAAACATCGCACTGATAGGTCATGGGGGTGCCGGCAAAACGTCGCTTGCAGAAGCGTTGTTGTATGATTCCGGTGTTGTTAATCGGTTGGGCAGCGTTGATGACGGTAATTCAACCTTGGATTTTGAGCCCGAAGAGCTTAAACGCCAGTCGAGTATCAGCAGTGGTTTTCACCAATTCAACTGGAAAAATCATACCATCAACCTGATTGATACCCCGGGTGATCAAAATTTTTTCTCAGATACCAAAAGCTGCATGCAGGCGGCAGATGGTGTCGTGGTCGTTGTGGACGCTGTTGATGGGGTCAAGGTCCAAACAGAGCTGGCATGGGAGTTTGCCAAAGAATTTGGTTTGCCCTGCGTCATTTTCATCAACCGCTTGGACCGCGAGCGGGCTGATTTCAACCGCACCTTTGAAGATGCCAAAGTCAGCTTCGAACCCAAACCCATCATCTTGCAATTGCCCATCGGTTCGGAAGCTGATTTTAAAGGTGTGGTCGATCTGATTCGCAATCAGGCATTTATTTATGCTGCCGACGGCAAGGCCAAAAAGGAAGACATACCTGCTGACATGCAGGATCTGGTGGAAAGTGAAAGAGAGGCCCTGGTTGAAAATATTGCCGAGGCTGACGATAGTTTAATCGAAAAATATCTTGAAGGTGAAGCACTATCGGAGGAAGAATTAAACGCTGCTTTGCGCAACGGAACGCTGTCACACACTTTCGTGCCGGTGATCTGCGGATCAGCGACCAAAAATATCGGCATCGATCTGTTAATGGATTTTATCGTTACGAGCATGCCCTCTCCAGTCGATCGCGGACCGATAAAAGCTGTGGATCCGGACAGCGGCACCGAAATCGAAAAGGCACCGGATGAAAATGAGCCCTTTTCAGGATATGTGATCAAAACGCTGGCGGATCCCTATGCGGGTCGGTTGACCATATTCCGGGTTGTCTCCGGCAAACTGGGAAGCGATGGTACCTTTTACAACCCGAACAAGGACACAAAGGAACGCTTTACGCAACTGCTTTCCATTGCCGGCAAGGAACAAAAAGCAGCAACCGGGGCCGGTCCGGGAGCCATTGTTGCCGTAGCCAAATTAAAGGAAACCGCCACCGGCGATACCTTATGCGATAGCAGCGGAAAAGTTCAATATGCCTGTGCAGAACCGCTTCCCAGCCTGATCTCTTTTGCCATGAGCGCAAAATCCAAAGGGGATGAAGATAAGATTTTTATTTCGTTAACCAAGCTTCTGGAAGAAGATCCTTCCCTCAAACTGGATCGCGTTGCCGAAACAAAAGAGATCCTGCTCTCGGGGCTGGGACAGATCCATATTGAAGCGGTGCTGGACAAACTTAAGCGAAAGTTTAATGTTGAAGCGCAGCTGAATACACCCAAAGTTCCCTACCGGGAAACCATAAAAGGCAAAGCCAGGGTGCAGGGCAAGCATAAAAAGCAAACCGGCGGTCATGGCCAGTACGGTGACTGCTGGATTAAAATAGAGCCCCTGCCCCGCGGCAAAGGTTTCGAATTTGTGGATGCTATTGTCGGCGGCGTGATCCCCAAAACGTATATACCGGCTGTGGAAAAAGGTGTCGTTGAGTCCGCTAAAAAAGGTGTGCTGGCCGGTTTCCCGACGGTAGACTTCAAAGTGACCCTGGATGATGGTTCCTATCACCAGGTGGATTCGTCCGAAATGGCATTTAAGATTGCCGGCTCTCTGGCTTTTAAAAAGGCCATCGAGAGTGCCACGCCGACCCTGCTTGAGCCCATCATGAAAGTGCAGGTGATCACACCGGAAGACTTTATGGGCGATATCATGGGCGACCTCAATGGCCGCCGCGGCAAAGTCCTGGGTATGGACAATGCCGGTAAAAATCAGGTGATTAATGCCCAGGTGCCCATGGCGGAGTTCTTAAGTTATGCTTCAGATTTGCGTTCGATGACCGGTGGACGGGGAATGTTTACGATGGAATTTTCTCACTATGATGAGGTCCCGGCTCAGATCGCCGATAAAATTATCGAAGAAACCAAGCGCAGTCAGAAATAAGGCCGCTTACCGGCCTATTGTTTCAGAAGACAGAGGTCAGAAGACAGATAAAAAAATTGCAAGCTGAGATGCCCTATCTGTCCTCTGTTTTCTGTTCTCTGTCCTCTGACCTGAATTAATCCTGCGGTATTGTAAACACCGGCATGCACCGTTTTGCCGGTGCGTAGCCTTCCCAGTGTGCATCCCATTTTCTCTTAAAGATGATACGGTTTTTGGGCTTGATGCGTTTGCCCGACGAGCAGGTGGCCAGATGGAAACGACGCGATCTTTTGTTGCCGATATAGGTTGCACTCGTCTCGCGCCATTTGGACCAGATGCCCTTTTTGGCCGACATCGCCGTCTGCTGCGCAGCAAGCAAATTGGCCTGATACTTCACATTTGGCCGCACATACAGCAAATAAGCGTAGCCATTTGAGAGCATTTCAGCGTTTACGAAGGTGCCGTCCTTTAAAAAAACATAGGCCAGGCGTCTTTCAAAGCGGTCGTTTGGTTCGATGTCGAATTCGAGGCGGACACTTTTTTTTTTGACCAACCGGGCATTAAGCCGCTTGGCCTCAGCAGCGTACGGTTCGCCAACATGGTCTTTACGCGGCAGTTCAGGCGCATTAATGCCGATGTAGCGCACCTTCGACCCTTCCGTCAGCACAATTGTGTCGCCGTCTGCAACCCATTTCACCCGATAATCGGTATCGGCTGAACATGCGGTACCCAGCAAAAAGATCAATGAGCAAACGAACGATAAAGTTGTGCGAAGCTTCATACGCGTGAAATCCAATCCGTCGTTCGTTGTCAGTTGTCCGTTGCAGTAAAAACGGAACAAGAAACCAGACCTTACGGACCACAAACAACTGACGACTGGCATTTTGATTACGCTATCGTATCTAAATTAAGATGACAATGCTTTACGGCACTCATGTCCAGCATATGCGCAAGGCCGCCGACATCATCGGGCTTAAAACCCAGTGTTTTTTGCCAGACCTCATCATCTTCCATGCACAGATAAACAACGATATCCGGCGCATGATTGCGGATGCATTCGATGATTTTGCGATACAGATCAATGCGCAGCGGTTTAAAGTACCGCATTTTTCCATCACGACCTCTGATGAATTCAGCATACACAATTTTTGAATCCGGAAAGCGTTTCTGAATTAATGGTTTCATCGCTGGCGGGAATCGCAGCGTCCCCAGGCTGATCCAGACCATATTTTGGGCCGACAGACGTGAAAAAAGATTTTCGATAACGTGGAAGTACTCCTGCTCACAGCCATCGTAGATAATGAGCGGGTCAAAGTGAAAGGCCAGCGGATAGCCCCATTTCTCACATCGGGCAGCCGCGTCTATTCTGGCGGAAAGACCGGCGGTGCCGCGCTCTTCGGTACGGATAATCCTGGGGGTGTTTAAGGACCAGGCCGCAATCGTCTTTCGATTGTGATTTAGATCCTGTAGTTGTTCGACAGCCGTCGTTTTGGTTTTGAGCTCGAGGACAGCGTGCTGCTGAGCGGCAAAGTGGTCGACCAGTAACCGTGCGACATCGGTCCACAAGGTCCAGATCATACTGTCGGTAAACTCACCCGTTCCGATTCGAAATATGCTTTTCTGCGCCAATACGGTGTTGAGTTCGGCAATAAGGTCTTCATGATTAACGAAAAACTCCAAGACAGGCGGATGAAAATAGGTCTGCAGGATACAATAGGCACAATCCATATAGCAAAAAGTGCCGATATGCAGTATGCGATAATCACAGCATGTATAGTTGCGTGTTCCCGGACAGCGTTTAAAAAATGCGCCCTGATTGCGGGATAAATACAAAATTTCTTTTCCGCTTAGGATCGGATCCGGTGTTGATACGACCAACTCGTGCACCTGTCGTGCGTCTTGAACAATAATCGCAGGCACGTCCAAACGCGCTTGGATGGATTGGGTCAAAGGGTGATCGGCGACCTGCTGGTCGATAAAGAGTTTTGATATTCGCATGCTGTTCAGTGCTTCAATATCTTTCCCAGGGAAGGATGTTCGAGCAGTTTATTAACCTTTGCATTCAGATCACCGAGGTCCTGTACATTTTTAAAATGCAGTGTCAGGGCATAAGTGGTGCCTTCAAAGTCCCTGGGCGCAATCAACTGGATATGCTTGCCGAGTTTGAGCTGTCGGACCTGCTTTTGGTAATTCGCTTCGGCTTCGGTGATGGCTGGATATCTTCTTTGTCGCAACATAGATCTTATTTGCTGGCGTCGCGTCGCACGATCCAAATCCGTGTTCTTCAGAATATCCTGTAGCGGTGGTTCGGTAATTAATTGCTGGATGGAAATATCTTCGCGTTTGGCAATCTCAGTCACGAACTGGAGCAATTCCCTTTGCTTGTTTAAGCCCAGTTTAAGCCGGTTAAAAAGCGCTACGAGCATTTCAGCATCCTGCGCATCCGTTTTGCCAAGTTCCAGTGCCATCGACAAATTGATGGTGTCGGATAGAATGCCTTCTTGAATGGGCATCGCAAGTCGACAGATCTGCTCAATTTTTTTAACCACAGCAGGATTGACCGGCAACCCCAGCACCAGCGCCGCCTCTTTTACTTGTTGATGGTCCTGGCTGGTATCCATCAGCAGATTCAAAGCCCGGGAAGACTCGATCAAATTCAGCGGTCGCTGTAGAATGTTGTCGGCAATGGCCAGCCGGGCTATTTGAAAACGATCCTGGGCGTCGGTTAAGATTCTGGCGTTTAGCGATTTCCACCGAAGCTGGCGGCAGGCGGCTATCCGTCGAAAGCCGCACACAACACTGTAACCGGATGTGTTTTCGATCAATACGGGTGGATGCAGCAATCCAAAAGATGGAATCGTGTCCAGCAGATCTTCCAGCTGGCTGCGGGTTGTTATACGAAAAGTACTATCCTGGGTATCAATATCCGCCAGTGAAACCGTATCCGTACGGGCTACGGGAACCGGCACAATAGATTTGCTTTTTTTGCGACCATTAGATGGTTTAGAGCCCATAGCTGTTGCCGGTCAGCTGGGTTAAAGCATCCAGATATTTTTGACGCGTTTTTGACACAACAGTTTCGGGCAGGGCGGGTCCGGGTGCTTTTTTGTCCCAATCCAATGTATTTAGATAATCACGAACAAATTGTTTATCATAGCTTTTTTGAGCCCCCCCCGGACGATAGCTCTCCTTCGGCCAAAACCGCGAAGAATCCGGTGTTAAAATTTCGTCAATCAGAATAATATCATCATCAATTTGACCAAATTCAAATTTAGTGTCTGCAATGATGATGCCGCGTTCATCGGCCAGGTCGGCGCCCTTTTTGTAAACGGCCAAACTAAGGTCCCTGATTTTTTCAGCCGGGTCCCGGCCGATCAGACGTGCCGCTTCGTCAAAGTCGATATTGATATCATGTTCACCGAGATCTGCTTTGGTGGATGGTGTGAAAATGGGCTCGGGCAATTGCTCAGATTCTTTCAATCCCTGTGGTAATGATATCCCGCAAACGGCTCCTGTCTCACAATACTCTTTCCAACCCGAGCCTGAAATATAACCGCGAACAATGCATTCAATCGGCAGCGGCTGGGCTTTTTTAACCAGCATACTGCGGCCCCGCAAAACATCTGCATACGGCCCGCAAACGGATGGGTACTGCTCGACATCGCTGGCAATAACATGATTTTGAACAAGCGGCTGCATGACATCAAACCAGAACAATGAAATCTGGGTTAAAATGGTGCCTTTATCTGGAACCGGATCCGGCATGACGACATCGAATGCAGATATGCGGTCGGTTGCAATCATCAGCAGATGTGTGTCCAGATCATAAACATCTCGAACCTTGCCGCGTTTTAGCAGATTTAATTCCGGGAATACAGTTTCACTGACGGTCTTCATCATGATTTTCACTCCTCTGTGTCAAATCGTTTTTAAATACGGCATTGCGGCCTGAAGGGCTGTCAAAAAAATTCGTATACCGCAACGGTTTTTTAACAACCACTATATATGGGGTATTCTGGAGTGAAGGTCAAGAGGCAGGCAGAGATTTGTAGAAACTTTTTTCCCTTTATGGACGTTTGACCTGAAAGGTATCAATGAATTGCTTGAGAACGGCACGTGCCTTTTTATTGGTCTCGAGAAATTCAATCCCGACTTCATGTTTGCCATCTTGATTGGTGCGGCTATGCACTGGACGCCCGGTGATCTCGACCAGGTCTTCCTCCAGTCCAAGCGTCAGCGTTATGGTGTGCTTTTCGTCAATCGGGAAATGGGTTTCCAGTAAAATCCCGGATTCAGATACATTCAGCGTACGCCCCATACCCTGTTTAATTATCTGATTGTTTTCATCCAGGCAAAAATAGGAAAGATTGAGCGAGTCGATTCGAGCGTGTTTTCTTTTTTCTTCTTTAACCATGATTCTCACATTTTTGGGGTTGTTTTCGGTTTAGGGTTATTGACCTTATTTCTTCTTATTTTGATAGTCACAGGTGACCCGGGTGCTTACAGACACAGAGGTTGCCAGATGTTCAATAATGTTTCTGAGCGTAGACGATAAGCCCTGATGTTCTGATTCCAGTTTTTGGGTGTCAACGGTAGCCAATTTGAGATTGTCCGATGAAAATACCGCCGCAGAATAAGGCTCATGTCCCATATCCAAAAATGGAAACCGCCCGAAAAAATCTCCTTTTTCAAGCTGGGCAAGCGGTACATAGCCGCTTTCGGTTTGGCGGGCGATAACCACCTGACCGTCCTTTATCGAAAATAGACGATTTTCATCCTGGCCCTGTTTTATCAATTGTTTTTTACCCTTGATATAACTTTCCGGATTGTGCTGGTTCTGCTTGATGTTAACAGCCATGTCAACAATTTGCTTCAAACGGGAATCAACGCTGTTTAAAATGTTTTTAAAAGCCGCTGATACATTGGCCAGTTCATTGGCCAGCAATTGTGAATCCAACATGCCCAATTGTACGTTACCCACAGCTGTGACGGTGGCCGTGCGCACGCGGCCGCCGGAAATCAGAGCTGCGACGCTGCCCAGAAAGGCGCCATCCCCGATTCTCAATATTTCGATTGCGCCGTCGTTCGTTCGTTTGCTGATCTCAGCGATGCCTTCCAGAATAACCCATATCCAATCGCCATGGTTGCCCTCCTGAACAATTTCATCTCCATCGTAAAATCCTTCTTCGTCAACCACGTAGGAATAATCGACCAGCGGACCCTTTATCAGCGGAACCTTGCCGGATACAGGCGTTTTCTCAACCTCGGCTGGGCTGCCATCAGCTGCCGGACCGATTTTTTCAATTTTGCCTTCGTCCAGCAGACGCAAGCCGTCCAGAATAATTTCCATTCGGCTTTTGGTAATGGTCTTCTGACAGGTGGGATTTTCCTCTGCAAATTCAAAATTTCCATCCGTCCATCCGAACAGGGAAAATATAGCATCCAGTCCCGATAATGCCCCGTTGGTTGCGTCTATCGGATTTCCTTTATCCAGATAGACCAATCCCTCATCCGCTTTGTAGCTGCTTTTAATGCGCAGCACACCGGAACTCCCGTTGCTGCCGAGTAAATTTAGCAATTCACCTAAATTTAAGAAATCCAGGCTGCCTGATAGCGACACAGAGTTATTCATATTAGAATGCGTTCAATGATCAACCGAATAGATAGCGCAGATGCCTGCATTAGTGGAATTGTACCACAAAAACGCCCGGTATTAAAAATTAAATCATATCCGTTGGAGCAAAAAAGGGAAAACACGAAATATTTTCGTGTTTTATCAAATAGTTAAATGGTTTGATCACTTTTGAACAACAAAATATTAAAAATGAATGTTTGGCTAACTGAGCTCGTTTTGAACTGATTGCATGACCAATTTCATGCACGCATGCAGCGTTTTGCCGACGCCATCTCCTTTTATGGCGCTGCCTGGAAAAACTGGAACCTTCAGTTGACGATTTAAATCGTGCTGCATTTTCTTTAGATCCATGATCGAAATATTTTCGCCGGTCAGATCTCTTTTGTTAAACTGCATGACCAGCGGTACTTTAAAAATGCTGAGGCCGTAATCTTTCAAATTTTGGTGCAGATCTTTCAATGACAGCAAGTTTTTTTCACGTCGGACCTCAAGGGAATCGGCCACAAAAATAATCCCATCTGCACCCCTTAACACCAGCTTGCGCGTGGAGCTGTATCGGACTTGCCCTGGAACGGTGTACAGTTGAACGCGCAAGTCACACCCCCTCACTTTTCCCAGGTTCAGAGGCAAAAAATCAAAAAAGAGTGTGCGGTCGCCATCCGTGTTGATAGAGACCATTTCTCCCATAACTTGCTTCTTAAAACTCTTATGGATATATTCCAGATTGGTGGTCTTGCCGCATCGTCCCGGACCATAATAAACGACTTTGCATTCGATTTGTCTTTTTTTTAGATTAACAACTGCCATAAGGTTTATTTTTAATGTCGGATTCTCTGATACTACTATCGGATCAAAGTCACATTTCCTTTAGAAATAGGTTAATTAGCCACTGTCGGTCTCCGAAAAGAATTAAGGTCACAGCGAAATTTTATGCTTCTCCTATTAGCAGCTGTTTTGTCAACCTCAAAAAGCCAGAAAATGCTGGAAGTAGTAATAATTTATCTTAATTTTGTGCTTTCTGTCAACATTTGTAAACCGATAAATCTGTTGACAAGCGACGGATGAATAGGGCAACATCATACTCTTTTAAACCATTAGCGATATTGGGCACAGCCAACTTTTCAGTTCAATTTCAGGCGTATCCACATGGAAGGAGGATCCAATGGATAAAAAAATTACGGTTATCGGCGCTGGCAATGTCGGTGCCACTGCCGCACAGCGGCTGGCGGAAAAAGAGCTTTGCGATGTGGTGCTGATCGATATTGTCGAAGGTGTTCCTCAGGGCAAATCCCTTGACCTGACCGAAGCCGCGCCGATTGAAAAACATGATGCCCACGTATCGGGTGCCAATGATTATGACCTTTCAGCTGATTCCGATATCATTATCATTACGGCAGGTATCCCGCGAAAGCCGGGAATGAGCCGTGATGACCTGATTAGTACGAATGCTGGCATCGTCAAAACGGTAACCGAGCAGGTCACAGCCGCATCGCCAAATTCCATACTGATTATCGTCAGCAATCCACTGGATGCCATGTGCCATGTCGCCCATCAGGTAAGCGGCTTTCCCAAAGAACGTGTTCTCGGCATGGCCGGGGTTTTGGATTCTGCTCGCTTTCGTGCTTTTATCGCTATGGAACTGAACGTCTCGGTTGAAAATACACACGCTTTTGTCCTTGGCGGACACGGCGATACGATGGTTCCGTTACCGCGATATTCAACTGTTGCCGGCATTCCGATTACCGAACTGATGCCGCAAGATCGCATTGATGCCCTGGTTGACCGAACACGCAACGGAGGTGCTGAAATCGTCGGCCTGTTAAAAACCGGCAGTGCTTATTATGCCCCGGCTTCTGCTGCGGTTGAAATGGCTGAATCGATTTTAAAAGATAAGAAGAAGATATTGCCCTGTGCAGTTTATCTCCAGGGCGAATATGGAATAAACGATCTGTTCATTGGTGTTCCGGTTAAACTGGGCTCAAAAGGTGCTGAAAAGGTCATTGAGATCACCCTGACCGATGCTGAAAAAGCGGCGTTACAGCACTCGGCCGATGCTGTTCAGGAGCTCAAGGATATCCTTAAAAAGTTGGACTACTAGTTCTTTAAAGTTTCAGGTGTCTGGTGTCAGGTGTCAGGCCTTTGGTGGCCAGTTTCAGGAACTTGCAATTCGGTAGCTAAATCGTTCGGTTTTTGCTTTGTTGTTTTCTGATTTTAGTCTTATATTCCCTGACACCTGAACACTGACACCTGACACCTATTCAGTATCGGGGTTATAAAATTGATGGATGGCTTCGGCGGTTGCAGGCGGAATTCCGGCAAGCGCATTGAGTTGATCGATGCCGGCTTTCCGGATTTTTTTTATACTTTTAAAGTGCTTCAGCAAAATCGTTTTTCTGGCTTTGCCGACACCTGGAATCCCATCAAGTTCTGATTGTAAAGCATCTTTGGCCCTGCGTTTACGGTGAAAGGAAATCGCGAAGCGATGCGCTTCGTCTCGAATGCGTTGCAAGAAAAGAAGTAAATCTGAATCCCTGCCAAAAGCGATGGGATTGGAACGGCCCGGTTTAAATATCTTATCCTGAACTTGCCCTTTCTTTTCGTCCTTTTTTGCGATGGCAATCATATCAAATTGATCCTCCAGCTCCAGCTCTCCTATGACCGCCAGGGCAATACCGAGCTGGCCCCGACCCCCGTCAACCATAAGCAGATCCGGACGGGCTCTCGATTCAGGCTGCGACTTTAATTTCGCCAATCGTCGGTGCAAGACTTCCCGCATGTAGGCATAGTCATCCTGGATATCAACAGCCTTTATGTTAAATTTGCGGTAGGCTGATTTGCGGAGTTTGCCTTTTTCAAAAACCACCATACTGGCAACGGCCTGCGCCGAGCCGATATTGGAGTTGTCAAAGCACTCGATGCGCTCGGGCAGACGCGACAGTTTGAGCTTTTTTTGAAGACGCAACAACAATTGCATTTCAGCACTGCGGGCTGCTAACAGTTCCTTGAGCTCGTTTTCAGCATTGCGCAAAGTCATGGTCAGCAATTTGGCTTTTTCGCCTCGCTTGGGATTCAGGATTCTTACTTTTTGGCCCTTTACGGCTTTAAACCAATCTTCGATCAGCCGACTGTCCTGCATTTCAACCGATGTCAGAATCTCTTTGGGCAGTGCAACCGGCTTGTCGTAATATTGGCGGATAAAGGTGCCCATAGCTTCTGCATCGGTTGAAATGGTTTCTGCAAAGCTGTAGTGCTGGGTTCCTTTTAAAAAGCCCGCGACAACGTTAAACACCGTAACCAGGGCGCAATCTTTAGAGCGAACGAGTGCAAAAACATCCCGGTCCTGAAAATCGGTTGTCACCGCAATCTGCTTTTCAATCGTTCTTTGAAGTGAAAACATCTTATCCCTGAGGTGAGCGGCTTTTTCAAATTCTTGTGCGCGGGCGGCCGTATTCATTTGCTGTTTTATTTTGGCGATCAGATCTTTGGTGCGACCATTCAGAAACATGACGGCTTCATTGACCTGTTCTTGGTAAACACGGGGATCAACATCCAGGCAACAGGGGGCCAGACACCCTTCCATCTGGCAGTGAAGACAAGGCCGTGTGCGCGTTTTAAAATCCTTGGCACGACATTTTCGCAATTTAAACGTCTTATTGATGGTTTTAAGCGTTTCACGGACAGCATGGGCAGAAGCGAACGGACCGAAGTAAGTCGCATGGTCTTGTCCGATTTTACGGACAATGCTGAAAGAGGGGTAATCTTCCTGCAGGTCAAGTCGTAAAGAGGGATAGCGTTTGTCGTCTTTTAAAACCACGTTATAGCGCGGTCGGTGACGCTTGATCAGATTGGATTCCAGAATCAAGGCCTCTTTCTCATTGCCGGTGATAATCGTATCAAAATCGACAATTTTTTTAACCAGCACACCGGTCTTCATGTCCGTGTGGCCGCTGCTTTTAAAATAGGCGGCCAGGCGTTTTCGTAAATCTCGTGCTTTGCCGATATAGATGATGGCGCCATCATCATCTTTTAGCATATAGACGCCGGGCTCATGAGCAATGCGGGCAAGCTTGTCGGTCAGATTTGCTGCCGTATCTGTGTATGGGTGTTGTTTTTCCATATTTGAGACTACAAGAGGAATGCCTAAAGTGTCTAAAATGATCTAAAATGCCTAAAGTTGAGGAATTCTATCATTTTTAAAAATAAAGGACAGAGCGCAGCGTAACCACAATTTTAGGCATTTTAGCTCATTTTAAATTTTAGCTCATTTGTTGTCGTTAGCGCTAACAAAACATAAACATTGAGCTAACTTATTTAACCTCTGTTTATATCTCGAAAACAATCAGCCTTTTCAACTTTTGAATTTGATCACGCAATGCCGCCGCACGCTCAAATTCCAGCGCCTGAGCCGCCGCACGCATTTCGCTTTCCAGCGAATTAATGAGTGTATCGATGCCGTCTAAAGATTTGAATTCGCTGATATCATCTGCCACTTCATATTTGGAAGCTGCTTCGGATTCTTTGCTGAAATCAAAAATGCGGGTTACTTCCTTGTGAATGGTTTGGGGCGTAATCTGGTGCCGTTCATTGTAGGCGCGCTGAATTTTTCGTCGCCGGCGGGTTTCATCCATGGCCTGGCGCATGGAGCGCGTTACGGTATCGGCATACAACAAGACCGCTCCGCTGACATTTCGCGCAGCCCGGCCAAAGGTCTGAATCAGTGACCGTGCTGACCGCAAAAACCCTTCTTTGTCGGCATCCAGGATCGCCACCAGGGACACTTCGGGTATGTCCAAACCTTCACGCAGCAGATTGATGCCTACGAGCACATCAAATTCTCCCCGCCGCAGGTCTTGAATAATATCCATGCGCTCAAGCGTATTGATGTCCGAATGCAAATACCGAACGCGAACACCTAAATCCGAATAATATTCGGTCAGGTCTTCAGCCATTCGTTTGGTCAAAGTGGTTACCAGTACCCGTTCATTGCACTTTTGGCGGGCTAAAATTTCGTCATAAAGATCATCCACCTGATTTTGAGCGCTACGGACCATCACCTCAGGATCAATCAAGCCGGTCGGGCGCACGATCTGCTCTACGACCGCGTCTTTTGCTTGCGACAATTCATAGTCAGCCGGTGTGGCCGAAACGTATACGGCCTGGGATATGCGGGCCCTGGATTCTTCAAACTTGAGCGGGCGGTTGTCCAGAGCAGACGGCAGGCGAAAACCATATCTAACCAGCGTTTCTTTGCGAGAGCGATCACCGCGATACATGCCGCGCAGCTGGGGAATGGCAATATGACTTTCGTCGACAAACAGCAGATAATCATCTGGGAAATAACTGAGTAAAGTCGGTGGCGGTGCGCCGGCTTTTCGTCCGGTCAGATGGCGCGAATAATTTTCAATCCCGTGGCAGTAACCCAGTTCCTGCATCATTTCCAGGTCAAAATGGGTGCGCTCTTCGATGCGCTGAGCCTCGATTAGTTTGTTTTCATTTCTAAAATAGTCAATGCGGTCCTTGAGCTCGTTCATTATGGTACTCGCAGCCTTTTTACGGGTGACTCTGGATGTCACATAATGGCTGGCCGGAAAGATGGTAACCCGCTTTAGGCGTTTGAGCACCTTGCCTCTGAGAGCGTCAATCAATGCAATGTTTTCAACTTGATCACCAAAAAAGTCGATCCGGATGGCCTGATCTTCTTCGTAAGCCGGAAAAATTTCCACCCGGTCTCCCCGCACCCGAAAAATGCCGCGGTAAAAATCAACATCATTACGCTCATAGTGCATTGTTATCAAATTGTATAAAAGCGTATCCCGCGAAAATTCCATATCGGTTTCAACGTCCACCCGCATGGCCAGATAATCTTCCGGTGCGCCCAGGCCGAAAATGCAGGACACGCTGGCCACCACCACGATGTCTCTGCGCGACAAAACCGAACGGGTGGCTGAATGGCGCAGTTTGTCAATCATGTCGTTTATGGATGAATCTTTTTGAATGTAAGTATCGGTGGAGGGGATATAGGCTTCGGGCTGGTAATAATCATAGTAGCTGACAAAATATTCGACAGCGTTTTCCGGAAATAGCTGTTTGAACTCATTGTACAGCTGGGCGGCCAGCGTTTTGTTCGGTGCCAGCACAAGCGCCGGTTTGTTCATGCGGGCAATGACTTGGGCCATCGTAAACGTTTTGCCCGAACCCGTTACACCCAGCAAGACATTATGGCGCCGCCCGTCTTTGATGTTACGGCTGAGCGCTTCAATCGCCGCGGGCTGATCACCGGTCGGCTCAAATTCGGAAACAAGTTTAAAAGCAGTCATTGCAGATCTGTATTTCTCAGATGATGTGACATTACGGGTTTTATCAGCGACATTGGTATTATGTAATTTACCTGGAATAATGGAATAATGGAATGTTGGAATAATGGTCAAATCATGTTACGGCTGTTAGAACTTTCTTCTGATTTAGTGAAAAGCGGCTAAGTACACTCTGGGCGCATCAATTGTTGCAATGGGATATTAAGAGTCGTTTATTTATTAAATTAAAATATTAATTTTTTTTTACAAGTATTTGTTTTTAGTCATTATTCTTTATTCATATCGCATTGCCAAACTCAATATTCCAACATTCCATCTTTCCATCATTCCAATCGCTCGACCAGGAGGCGCTCGACAGGTTGTGGGCACGCAAACTAACGTAACGTAATCAGTCTGGCTGTTTAATCAATCATGGCAATGCACATTGCCGCGATGCCCTCCCCTTTCCCAATCACTCCCAGGCCTTCGGTGGTTGTTGCCTTGATGTTGATGTCAGCTGCATCTATGTTCATTGCATTAGCCAGCCGGGTTTGCATTTCCGGGTAATGGGGTGTTAATCGGGGGGCCTCGGCAAGCAGGGTGGCATCCAGATTGACGATCCGAAATCCTTTTTCGGTCAACAGTCGGCAGGTTTCGGTTAGCAGCGTCAGACTGGAGATGTCTTTGTATTGCGGGTCGCTGTCTGGAAAATGGGTCCCGATATCGCCCAGGCCAGCAGCTCCGAGCAGTGCGTCACAGATGGCATGCGTGAGCACATCGGCGTCTGAATGGCCCAGCAATCCCTTGTCATAGGTAATGGGTAGACCACCGATAATTAGGGGGCGCCCTTTTACGAGACGGTGGATATCATAGCCAATTCCGATCCGCATAGCCTCTTCCTTCCGCTAAGCTGTCAAATAATCAATAATAACCTTATATTAACAGCATATTTAATATCATAAAGCCCATCGTAAAGAAACCGGATTTATTTATTGTACTTGACCATGCCGGTTTGGGCAGGTTATCCATTGGCACGCTATCAAATGCGATTGCCGACCCTGTCTGACAGGCTTCATATCGATAGGTTTTTTTTAAACGCAATCTGTGGAGATCGATCATGGATATAAAACGTTTAATGACGGCCATTGGAAAAGGGCTCCAAAAGGGCATCAACGAAGCTGAAGCGAAAAGCGTCTTAAATGCCTTTGACGTTCCGGTTGTTTCCGAAGCAGTTGCTAAGGATACGGCACAAGCTGTGCGTGCTGCCGAAGCATTTGGCTATCCAGTGGTGGTCAAAGGACTGGGCCGCACCTTGACGCATAAAACTGAAAGCGGATTGGTGCAGCTGAATCTACACGATCGTCAGTCAATAGAAAAAGCCGTGGATGCCATGATAAAATCAGAGGGTGATAACCTGGAAGGTTTTGTCGTTCAGCCGCAAATTGAGGGCAAAAGGGAGCTGGTCGCCGGTTTGTTTCGCGATCCCCAGTTTGGAGCGATTGTGATGTTTGGTATCGGCGGCGTATTTACCGAAGCACTGGCAGATGTTGCCTTCCGTGTGGCGCCGATCACCGAAAGCGATGCAGCTGAAATGCTGGCCGAAATTCGGGCCAAGGCGTTACTGGGACCGTATCGCGGCGAAGAAGCGATCAATCGCCGGCAACTCATTCAAACCCTTATGGGACTGTCGCGAATCGCGGTGGAATTGCCCCACATTTCCGAGATCGATATCAATCCCCTGCTGGCATCTTCGGATGGCAGGCTCTGGGCGGTGGACGCTCTAATGATTTGCGGGAACAAGTCGGAAGAACAACGACCATTACCGCCGGCTGTTTCACCCGACGCCATTGGCGCTATTTTTTACCCCAAATCCATCGCTTTTATCGGGGCCTCGGCCCAGATGGGCAAATGGGGCCATATGCTAATGGTCAACACCATCAGTGGCGGATACCAGGGCAAGGTTTTCCTGGTCAATCCTAAAACAGACACCATTGCCGGACGCAAAACGGTCCCGAGCGTCTGCGATATAGCTGACCCGATTGATCTGGCGGTGGTGACTATTCCGGCTGCCGGGGTGCTGGACCTTATTCCCCAAATGGAGGAAAAAGGCATAAAAAATATGTTATTGATCAGCTCAGGCTTTGGCGAAACCGGCGCAGCAGGCAAAAAATTGGAAGCCAGCCTGGTAAAGGCTGCCCGCCGGGCCGGGATTTTAATCCTGGGCCCCAACACCATGGGTATCTGCAACCCGCATATCAATTTCTATTGCACCGGGTTTCCGGCCAAACCCAGAGCCGGCTCCACCACCATGGTGTCGCAATCGGGCAACATGGGGGTGCAGCTGCTGGCATTTGCCGAGCAGCAGGGCATCGGTATTCGAGGCTTCTGCGGTTCAGGCAATGAAGCCATGATGTGCATCGAAGACTACCTGGATGGACTGGAAGTCGACACCCTGACCCGCACGGCCGTTTTGTATGTGGAAAGCGTCAAAAACGGACGACGCTTTTTTGAAGGCGCACGGCGGGTCGGTCGCAAAAAGCCCATCGTGCTCCTCAAGGGTGGCGAAAGTCAGGCTGGCAAGCGCGCCGCCGCCAGCCACACCGGAGCACTGACCACCGACAGGCGGGTATTTGAGGCCGTTTGCCGCCAGACCGGCATTGTTAAAGTCGACGTGCCCATGGAGTTGCTGGATCTGGGAGCGGCATTTTCATCGCTACCATTGCCCAGAGGCAATCGAGCGGCCATTATGACCCTGGGCGGCGGCTGGGGGGTGGTAACCGCCGATTTGTGCGCCCGTTTTGGCCTGGATGTGATCGCGCTTTCGGAAGATATCATTGAAGCCATCGATCAGATTCTGCCACCCTACTGGAGTCGTTCCAATCCCATTGACCTGGTGGGTGAACGCGATCCAAACATCCCCAGGGCTGTTCTTGAATTGCTGCTGAAATGGGAAGGCTGCGATGCAGTGATTAACCTGGGAATTGTTGGACGCCGACAGGTGCTCAAAAGCCACGGGGCGGCGGTATTAAAAGCCGATCCCACTTATTCAGCTGATTTTATCCAACAAATTCACACAGAATTTAAACAATTTGAAAAGGATTATATTGCCCAGATCATCGATTTGATGGAAACCTATCAAAAGCCTGTTTTCGGCGTCAGCATGTTGCCGGATGAAAAACACCAGACGGTCTATCCGCATAAAAACCATGAATTTAAGGGCGTGTTTTTCCCGACTCCAGAACGGGCGGTGGGCGCTTTTGCAAAGATGGTGCAGTATCAACAATTTTTGAATCGAGATGGACGAAACTCATAGAAAGCCTCACGCAAACCCGCGCGCATCGCCTGAGCGGCTCGCGATGGCTGGCGTGGGACGCTAATGCGCAAACAAATATAGTAATAAAAGATGTTTATGAATATATTAATAAAGCAACACTTGATTTAATTTTTGGCTTGTGAAGCTTTATGGCTTATGATATGAAACGGCTTCTTTTGAATTAAGGTAAATCAGAATCCTTTGACCACCAATACCGTTATCGCTGAAAAAATGAATCCTGTTGCCAAAAAACCAAACTATCGATTTGATTTCGACATCGGCACACTCTTCAAGAGTCCCTGCCTGAATTGCCCTTACAGGCCCTTATTCCCGCAATGCATGCAATCCTGCCGCCTGCTCAATGATATTCAAACGGCTCTGGCAGAATCCATATCCTGCACCCGCCGATCGTAGTTTCAATATAGAAAAGCAACGTCCGACGTCAGCAGACAGATGGTGGGCTCAGATATTTCAAAATGACCCCAAAATTCCGCTTCTAAAATACTGCTGATGGTTCTGTGCTCTGACGTCTATCCGCTGTTTTCGGTTATCAATTCCTCCATAGCCCATCCCGTAATCCCGAGGTTCGCTGGATTTTTCGGTTCAGCGCACAGCGCAGAATTTTGGGTGGGCTCCAGATGGTTAGTTTGCGGCGAGCCCGGGTCAGCGCCGTGTAGACCAGTTCACGGGTTAAAACAGGAACATCGTTGTTTGGCAGGATCAAGAGCACATCGTCAAATTCGGACCCCT
>JAHEIW010000103.1:0-1433 GCA_024639185.1 Deltaproteobacteria bacterium
CCGCGAGACGACTGTCGAGCGCCTCGATAACCTGCTAAATTTACTCGATCAATATCAAGGCCAGCTGGCAGATCCCAAGGTGACCCTGCGACAGATGGAACCGCTCTTGAATACAATCGCCAAACAAAAAGAGCAGATGTCGGCGGTGCTGAATGCCATGCCCGACGCAGATGGTCTCAAAGATATTGTGCATCGTACCCTGATTACAACGTCCCTGGAGCTGCTGAAATACAACCGGGGTGATTATATCCCGCGCGATTGATATCCCGGCGTTGAAGATGCATGCATTGTCGAGCCATCAAACGTCGTATCTACATCAGATTGAGGCCTATGTTGCCCGGATGCCGAGTCTATCCACAACCGCGACAAAGGTGCTCCAAACGTGCAACAATCCGCAAGCCTCACCCAATGATCTGAATCGGTTAATTGCGCTGGATCCGGTGCTTGCCGGTCAGGTCCTGCGGCTGATCAACTCGGCCTTTTATTCACTCGGCCACCCCGTTTCTTCGCTTACCCGTGCCATTATCATGCTGGGCGTAAACACTGTCAAAAACCTGGTGCTCAGCTTTGCCATCCTGCAGCAGCTGCCGATGATAAAACCATTCGGGAGCCTATCTTCGGTTTCATTTTGGGAACACTCGGTTGCGGTCGGTGTGATTGCCAAATGGCTTGCCGAATTTAAAGGAGTGAACCTGACAGACCAGGAGGACTCTTTTGTGGGGGGTCTTTTGCACGATCTGGGTAAGATACCGCTCAACCAGAAATTCGCCGATGAAACCCATCAGGCTATGACGCTGGCCGGACAACGTCGCTGGTCAGCAGTTGATGCTGAAAGCGTCATCTTTGGCTTCGATCATAGTATGGTCGGTGGCCTGGTTGCCCGCAGGTGGCGATTGAGCCCGGTCTTCGTCGATGTTCTCGCATACCACCACCGGCCCGCAGAATCTCCTGACAACAACTCTCAGCTGTTGTTTATAGTCGCATTGGCCGATCTTTATGCCCGCTTGCTGGAAAACAATTCGGATGAGGACACATTGGCCAATGACGAAATGGCAGCACTTCTGATGGCGCGGATCGGTCTGGATGCCCCCACCTTGGCATGCGCACGGGATGCGGTTTCTGCTGAAATTGATCGCGCGAAAATCTTTTTGGAAATTTCTCAAAGGAAAACCGGTCATGATTGTTAAATTTTGGGGCGTGCGGGGATCCATTCCGAGTCCAGGATGCGAAACCACCAAATATGGTGGCAACACGGTATGCATCGAAATGATTTTTGCGGATATTCAAAGACGCATTATCGTGGATGCGGGCTCCGGTCTACGCCTGCTGGGCGACCACCTGCTGGCCGAACATGCCGCCGGTGAAGGCCTCGATACGGATATTTTCTTAACCCACACCCACCTGGATCACATCATCGGATTTCCATTTTTTGC
>JAHEIW010000103.1:1533-13144 GCA_024639185.1 Deltaproteobacteria bacterium
CATTTTTTGCCGGTGCGGACCTGCTCATTCATGATGCGCAATATACGCAACAGGAATATGAAGCGTCCCGCAAAGGGTGGGGGCACTCACCGATGGAGTCTGTGATTAATACGGCTCAACAATCTGACGTCAGGACGCTGGCTCTTTTGCACCATGACCCCATGCGAACCGATGGCCAACTGGATGAATTGACACAATTGCTGTGCGATCGCAGACATACCGGGGATAGCAACGTTTTTTTTGCCCGGGAAGGCATGCAGCTTAAGGTTTAGCAAGTTTAAAATGCGCTAAAATGCCTAAAGTGCCCAAAATTAAAAATCGGATTTGCTCTGTATTTTGATTTTAGACATTTTAGGCATTTTTAATTTTAGTCATTTTCCAGAGGTCCAGTGGTAATCGATGGCGCAGTTGCTGTCTTTGTAATTCATAAATCAGGTCCGTTAAACGTCTCTTTTCGTTATTGCTGATCTTACAGAACTCGAGACCCAGTTCAAAACGGCCTTGCTGTGATCTGTTTTCGATGCGCTTTATTTCCAGAGCGTCAATTTGTATCGGCTGCTGCAAAATTTCGGCTGGAAATACCAGGATAACATCTGCGTAGCGCTGGGCCACTGCAAGCGGTGTATTTTCAGGCATGTCGGCACGGGTTTGAACCCAGGCAGCCAGCGATCCGCCGATACTGATGTTGACAACTTCCAGCGCAAGCCGTTTCCCATCTTTTGAAAAGTGAATATGTGTGCCTTTGGGTGCATCAATGCGAAAAAGTTCTCTACGCTGCTGGCGTTCTAATTTTTGAGGTGCTCTCAGGTAGATGTGGTTGCCCACAATTTCGCCGCCAACCGTTGTAAAGGCATATTTGATCCGATCCGCTCCGCTAAATTCAAAGCGCATTTGCCAGATATCCAGATCGGCAGCGGCCTTTTCAAATCCCTCCGGAATGTCCATAACCAGGTGGGGTGCGCTCTTATGATGCGCTACTTTGACGATCCGCGTCAGGCTTTCATATTCGCTATCAATGAGGCTCAGTTTGAGGCGGGTTTTGTGTGAAACAAGGGTGTCCAATAATGCGATGGTGGCAGTGCCTGTAATGATTTCAAAATTGGCCATAGCTCTTGTGGCTTATGCGTTTATAGTTTTGCGACACTGTCGGCATACGAGGGATCTTGCAACAGTTTTTTGGCAAAGTCCAGGTATTTGCCCGTAATGGCGCGGACCGCCAGCTGCAGGGCATACGGTTTAATCGGTTTTTCCAGTAGATAATTTACCCTCGAGGCCAAGCACATATTGACAACGTCGTCACTGGCATTTCCGCTGATGATAATCGCATCTTGATGGGCGGACGGATACTTTTTTTCAATCGCATCCAGAAAGTAGAATCCGCTCAAACCGCCCAGAAATACATCGATTATAAATATGGCGACGCCAACTTCACGCTGCAGGCAATAATCGATGGCTTCGTCGGGGTTTGAAAAGGTGATGACGTTACCCCAGCTGTAAAAGGTTTCAACCAGTTCGCTGATGACATCGCAAATACCTTTGTCATCATCAACGATAATGACGTCTAAACCATCCGACATGTTTCTTCCTCCTATCGTTGCTCAAATTTATACAGTTTGGCCTGGTTACAGAGTGGGGCATGTCCGGGTCGGTTCTTAAAATTCACCATCACCCTGGCGTTCCAGATTGTATTTTTCAATTTTGCGGTACACGGTGGAGACATTGACACCCAGTATTTTGGCTGCTTTGGGGCGGTTTCCGCCCGTAACACTCAACACTTTTTCAATGTGGCGCTTTTCGAGTTCCTCCAGCGTTAATAATTCCAATGTTTTACGCCGCTCCGGGCCTTCATAGGGCAGCAGGTTTAGCGTAGCCGCCAGGGTCAGGGTGTTTGATTTTTCCAACAACACTGCGGCGGCAATAATGTTTTCCAATTCGCGCACATTTCCCGGGAAAGAATACTGAACCAGCCGTTGTTCCAGATCCGGCGAAAGTATACGGATATCCTTATGGTTTGCCCGGGCGTGCGTTCTGAGAAAATGCCGGGCAATCGGAAGAATATCTTTCTTTCGTTCCCTGAGGGGTGGCACGTTTATATTGTACATATTGATGCGATAATAAAGGTCGGCTCGAAATTTGCTTTTGAGGATTTCATCGTTGATATCTTTGTTGGTGGCGGCAATGATGCGTACATCCACATTACGAATTTCGGTGCTGCCCAGGCGATAGAGTTCACGCTCCTCTATGACACGCAATAGTTTGCCCTGTAAAGACGGATCCAATTCAGTGATTTCGTCTAAAAACAGTGTGCCGCTGTTGGCGGCTTCAAAAAATCCAATTTTTTCATTGCCGGCATCTGTATAGGCGCCCTTGGTGTGCCCGAAAAATTCATCTTCAAAAATCGTTTTGCTGAACGAAGCCATGTTGACCGCATAGAACGGCGCAGTGGAGCGATTGCTCAATTTATGAATAACGCGCGCCAGCATTTCTTTGCCGGTGCCGGATTCACCGTTGATCACCACGCTGTAATCGGTGCCGGCAACGGCTTCTACCTGATGAAATACCAATGCCATGGCTTCATCTTCGGCAACAATACCCGTAAATGCCTCCGGGTTCTTCAGATTGGAAAATACCTTTTTGCTGCCAAACTGCGCCAGATCATGCTGCACATTGACTTTTTCAAGCGTGCGGTTGATCAGCGCGACCAGCTTATCACTGTTAAGCGGTTTGACCAAATAGTCTGAAGCCCCCAGGCTCATGGCTTGTACGGCAGATGCAACGTCATCGATGGCGCTGACAATCACACAATCGATATCAGGCGCTTCGGCTTTGATGGACTGAAGAACCTCCATTCCCGTTAACTGCGGCATCATTAAATCCAGTAAAATCAACTGAAAATCATATTCGCGAACCAGATCCATGACCCGCTGGCTATCGGAAACCAGTGCGGGCTCCGGCAAACCGGAGCTGACCAGGGTCGCTTTAATGCTTAATAACAGGCCTTCATCATCATCAACGACCAGGACCGGGCTTTTTTTTTGCGGAATTGATTCCATATATTACTATAATTATTATATTATAAGCGTTTAGTGGCCATTTTACGCGAGGCTTGAATGCGGCCTGCTTTCAGGCGTGTGTGATCTTGGTATTGACTGAAATGCACGCATCGCAGAAATGCAAACAATACGAGACACTGCCGATACCATTTATGTTAAATTGAAATCTGAAAACAGTCAATGGTTTTCTATCGAAGTGAACTATAACTTATTAATATTACCTTATTTACTGATTGTTTGCAAATTGCGACAACGGCTGGCGCGTTATTCGTTCTTTGTTATCAGTTATTGGTTTGGGCGTCTTCGATAATTCGATCAGACGCTTTTTTTATCCGATTTAATCACCTTCTAAGATCATTCCAATTAACAAACGACAAACTCTGGGTAACGAATAACCAATAACAAATAACCAATAACAGTTCTTATTTTCCGGTGAAGATGCGCTCAATGGTGTTTTGCAGGCTTTGATTCCAGGGCAGGGGATTGATTCCAAATTGAGCAGTTGTGCGGGTACAATCCAGAGCGGAATACAGCGGTCGTTGTGCCCGCGTGGGCCACTCTGCGGTTGAAATTGCTTCCAATTGCCGGATCCGCAGGACCGTATAGCGGGTGGCCAGTTCAATAACTTTTTCTGCCAGACCATGCCAGGTCGTGATGCCGGCACCACAGTAATGGTATGTTCCCCATGCCAATTTTTTGGCAGTGCCAATTTTGCGGGCGATGATCAGCGTTGCTGTGGCAAGGTCGGCCGCACTGGTCGGTGAACCCAGCTGATCGGCCACAACGTTGAGTGCCTTTTTTTCGGCGGCCAGTTTCAGGATGGTTTTTACAAAATTATGGCCGTAAACACCGTACAGCCAGGATGTGCGCACAATGATGTGTTGCGGCAATGCGGATCGCACCGCGGCTTCACCCTTTGCCTTGCTGTGGCCATAGATGCCCAGCGGCGCAATCGGATCGCTTTCCCGGTAGGGGCGATCGCTGTTGCCATCAAAAACATAGTCGGTAGAAATATGAATGAGTGCATGCTGGTAATCGGCGCAAAATCGGGCCAGATAGGCCGGTCCGTCGCTATTAACGGCATAGGCCCGGTCCGGTTCATCTTCAGCCCGGTCGACGTGGCTGTATGCGGCAGCGTTGATGACCACAGCCGGTGATAGGCGGGCTAAAACCTGCTTGAGACGGTTTTTCTGCGTGATATCGAGTTGTTGGCGATCGAACGGGTGTACCTCAAAATCAGTGCTTTTTGCCTGGCGAACCAGTTCGCGGCCCAGCTGTCCGTTTGCACCTGTAATCACGACCTTCATGGCGTCTTGAGCGGGTTGTAAAGTTTTTCGGTCGGAATTTCACCCAAAATCGGCAAAGCGGCATCCTTTTCAGAAACAATCGGATGCGGTATGGGCCAATCAATCGCAAGCCCCGGATCAGACCACAGAATTCCGCCTTCATCACCCGGGTCATAGAAGTCCGAACATTTGTAGAAAACACGGGCGCTCTCGCTGAGCACGCAGAATCCGTGGGCACAACCCGGTGGGATATACACCTGCCGGTTATTGTGCTCCGATAGATGAACACTCACCCAGTGGCCGAAGGTCGCAGAGGTGCGGCGAATATCGACTGCGACATCAAATATTTCGCCGCTGATCACCCGAACCAGTTTTGCCTGGGGACGGGTGACCTGAAAATGCAGCCCTCTGAGGGCGTTTTTGATCGAGTAAGACAAATTATCCTGCACAAAGACATCGCAAAGACCGGCGGATTTAAAGTGACGACCATGGTAGGTTTCCAGAAAATATCCGCGATCGTCGGTAAAAACCTGAGGTTCGATAATGTGAACATCTTGAATTTCGGTTGATATAAGGTGCATCGTCACTCCGTCGGGTTCAAAGCCGGTCAACACGATATTGCGGGTTACCTTCTATCGACAGGTTCATATTACGCCATTTTCGCCGGGCACGCAATATTTGTGTGCTGCCGTGCCTGCCAATAGATCATTTAGCGGCCCAGACCTTCATCGATTCTCTGCAGCATATCCACAATGTTTTTTCGCGCTTTCATATCTTGCAGCCATTCGGGGGGTATGGCCTCAAGGCCCAGATGGGCACCCAGCACCATCCCCACGAGCAAACCCCGGCCGGCAGAATCACCGCCTGCCATGCCATTTTCAATCAAGGCGGTCTGCAGATCGGTTTCATATTTAGCGATCAGATGGATGACGCTCGGAAAGGCAGCCTGAATTTCACACATCTGGCCAAATTCTGATATTGCCTGACGGCTGTTTTGGGCGATACTTGCCAGGCCCATCTGGATCCATGCGCGCATGGATTCAGAATGTTGAATTTCTTTAAGGGTCTGCTCAATGGCTGCCGTCGGAGAAGCGCCGGTCAGAATCTGGTCGGTGATGGCGGCAAAAAAAGCCGCGCTTTCAACGACGGCTTCATGATGATGGGTAAAAGCCGTTTGCGCTCTGGCGCCGGCAATCAGGGCCGGCAGGTCATTGTGATACCGATAAACCAGCGCGGCGATGCGGGATGCACCGGCAAGATCATCAGAACCGGATCCGGATTCGGCAGGCGTTTTTCCGGACGCCAGGTTTTCAAGTGTTGCTTTGGTGGCCCCGTCGACATAGCCATCATAAGTTGCAAACAGCTTCTGCCACCGGTCAGAAAAATCGGACAAATCAAATCCGCTACATGCACAAACGGATTCGAGTAGAATCAAAGATTGATCCCCGTAATGGGTGAATTCTCCGAGGTCCTTTGTCGGGTGGTAAGTTGGACGCTCGGGCTTGAAAAAGCGCTCCACCCGACCGAATTTTTTATCAATCACATTGGTATTATATATCCAATGGACGCCCAGTGCTAATGAATCGGCGGCAAAAGAGGCCAGAACCATTGCTTTTGGCTTATCTTGCATGTCAATTCTCCTTTGATCCGGATGAATGCTAAACGGATGGGAACGATACCGGTTGGTCAGGCAGTAAATGCTATTGTCGGCTTTTGGGTGTTCCAGGCGTATCAGGACATGTTATATTTATCGGCAAGCTTCTGCAATTCTGATACATATTGCTTATGAAAAATCAGGCCCATTTGGCCTTCAAAATCATTTAATAAGGATTCAATATGAGGCCGGATATCGATACCCGCTGAATTAAATTTTTCATCATTGGCCTTATCAAGGATAAGCACCGAATAATAGGTTGTCAGAATTCGAATCTTTGAATCCCTGCGCAGCAGATAACTTCTGCCGGCCAGCGTGTTGAGGAAAAATCCGGAATAGGCATAAAGCATCTGCAAGGATGGCTGACCGGTTACGCTGATGTCACCGGCTTCATAGGTGGTCCAGTTGTAAAACGTTTGCATGGCTGACTCAAGGATTTCACCCTCATTCTGCAGTATGTCGCGTACGAGATTCACCCGTTTTTTTCCTAAAATACGAAAGAAATGCGCCATATTGCGATATAAATTGTAAAGCGAAACGGTCTCATCAGTGATGCTGGGCAGGTTTGCAGACATTTTTTTCATTGCGACCTGAAACTGCCCTTGGGTACCGCCCTTAAAGGCATAGGCCTGTACGTAGTCCTGTTCGTCCAGATAGCCGAAAAAGGCTTTAATTTGCTGTTCGATGCTCTCGAAATCAAGGGGTTCGTCTTGTTTCGCAACGGTTGATTCAGATCCAAAGACTTCTTTGAGTTTTCCCTCCGGAATGGTTTCCCCCTTTATAGAGGCCATTTCTTCTTCCAGCCCCGTGACCTTTTCCATCAATTCCTTGGTCCGTTTTTCCCATGCCACCCGTTCCTGTCGTTTGGCCGTTTCAATGCTTTCTTTGTGCCAGCTGCTGGACAGATTATAACCGAAATATGCGGCAATACCGATAATGGCAATTACGAGGCCCACTTTGATGGCTTTGTCCATGATGAATGTAATCCCCTCGTTTTTGAAACTATCTTTATATGACGTCTGGTGCCCCCGGCAAGAATCGAACTTGCGGCACATGGATTAGGAATCCATTGCTCTATCCACTGAGCTACGGGGGCCGATGAATGTCGAAACGACAGATCTGATACTCGCATAGCAAATCAACTTCCAGATTACAAGAACCTTGTCCGCATGAAACGCTTAAGGGTGAAATTAAACAACCTGTCAAATACACGGGATGCGCATCGGTTCACCTGCTTTTGCGATTTTTGGGCAACCGGCGTTTGAGGATTTCACCTTGATCGGTTTGCGGTTCCTATCCAAAGATGGTTGCTATCTACCGGGCCTCTATGATATATTATATCTTAATCATTTTAGCTGTTTACAAAACGGGAGCAGCATGTCCACCATCCTTTCATACGCCTACAGCTACAGGAGAATTCCTTATGCACCTTCGTAAACGGGTACTGGTGACCGGTGGGGCCGGGTTTCTGGGTTCATTTCTATGTGAACGTCTTTTGAGTCAAAATTGCGATGTGGTCTGTGTCGATAATTTTTATACCGGCACCAAACGCAATATTGTCCACCTGCTGGACAATCCTTATTTTGAACTGGTACGGCATGACATCACCTTTCCGCTTTATCTGGAAGTCGATGAGATTTATAATTTTGCCTGTCCGGCATCGCCGATCCATTACCAGAACGATCCGGTCCAGACCACCAAAGTCAATGTGCACGGCTCCATCAATATGCTCGGTTTGGCCAAGCGCACGTGGGCGAAAATTTTGCAAGCCTCCACTTCCGAGGTCTACGGAGATCCAACCGTGCATCCCCAGACAGAAGATTACTGGGGTAATGTGAACTGCGTTGGCATTCGTTCCTGCTATGATGAAGGTAAACGATGTGCCGAAACCCTTTTTTTTGATTATCATCGGCAACACAACCTCAATATTCGGGTTGTTCGGATCTTCAACACATACGGGCCCCGCATGCACCCCAATGATGGCCGCGTGGTCAGCAATTTTATTTTGCAGGCCCTAAAAAATGAGGATATTACGGTTTACGGTGACGGCGGCCAAACGCGTTCTTTCTGTTTTGTCGATGATATGGTCGACGGTGTCACCCGAATGATGGATGCCCCCGATGGGTTTACCGGACCGGTGAATTTAGGCAATCCGGAAGAGTTCACGATTCTGGAGCTGGCCGAAAAGATTATTGCGCTGACCCAATCCAATTCGAAAATTGTCTTTAAACCGCTTCCGCAGGACGACCCCCTGCAGCGCAAGCCAAACATCGAGTTGGCCAAAAGAGAATTAAAATGGGAACCGCACATACAATTAGAGACGGGGCTGAACCAAACCATCGATTATTTCAGGACCCTGCTATGACCCTCACCAATTTGCAGCCATCTGTTAGGAGACGTTGATGAAGCGTGCATTGATAACCGGCATTACCGGACAGGACGGTGCCTATCTGGCCGAATTTTTGTTGAACAAAAAATATGAGGTCCACGGGATCAAACGTCGGGCTTCTTCTTTTAACACCGCGCGCGTGGATCATTTGTACCAGGACCCCCACGATGAAGATGTGCGCTTTTTCATGCATTATGGGGATCTGACCGACGCCACCAACTTGATTCGCATCATCCAGGAAGTCCAACCGGATGAAATCTATAACCTGGCGGCCCAGAGCCATGTGATGGTTTCCTTTGAGACCCCTGAATATACCGCCAATGCAGACGCTCTCGGCACATTGCGGTTGCTGGAGGCCATTCGTATCCTGGACCTAATTCATAAGACGCGCTTTTACCAGGCTTCGACCTCTGAGCTTTACGGACGGGTTAAAGAGACACCGCAAACGGAAACCACCCCGTTTTATCCCCGCTCCCCCTATGGTGTCGCCAAACTTTATGCTTACTGGATTACCGTTAATTACCGCGAAGCATACGGTATGTATGCCTGTAACGGTATTCTGTTTAACCACGAATCCCCCATTCGGGGTGAAACCTTTGTGTCACGTAAAATTACGCGCGCCATGACACGCATCAGTAAAGGCTTGCAGAAAAAGCTTTACATCGGTAATCTTGATGCGCGCCGGGATTGGGGCCACGCCAGAGATTATATCGAAATGCAATGGCTGATGCTCCAGCAGGAACAGCCCGATGACTACGTGATATCAACCGGCGAACAGCATTCGGTGCGAGAGTTCATTGAAATGGCGGCCGATGCGGTGGGCATAACCATTCGGTGGCAAGGTCAGGGGCTTGACGAAAAAGGGATTGATGCCAACAGCGGCGATGAACGGGTCTGCATCGACCCGCGCTATTTTCGCCCGACGGAAGTGGAAACCCTGCTGGGTGATAGTTCCAAAGCTCGCCGGCAACTGGGCTGGGAGCCCAAAACCACCTTTGCGGAATTGGTCAAAGAAATGGTGACCATGGACCTGTTGGAAGCTGAAAAAGACGAACTATGCCTTCAAGAGGGCTTTCAAACTTTCAGTCAGGCTGAATAAGGCCATTGCGAATCTTTTAAGTAATTAAAAATAATGTCTGAACCCATAGCGACAATTGCCGGATCCGGGCAGCAACCCGGGATTATACCCCGGGATGCACGTATCTTCCTGGCCGGACATCAGGGCATGGTCGGCTCTGCCATCTACCGTTGTTTGCAAGCCGAGCATTATACGAATATTATCACCCGCTCCCATGCTCAACTGGATCTGATCAATCAAGCCGCGGTGCGCCGCTTTTTTACAGATGCGAAAATTGATGCGGTTATTTTGGCCGCCGCCAGGGTTGGCGGTATCCAGGCCAATAACACCTATCGGGCCGAGTTCATTTTTGAAAATATCATGATCCAGACCAATGTCATTCACGAGGCCTATCGGTCTGGCGTAAAACGCTTGTTGTTTTTGGGCAGTTCCTGTATTTATCCGAAATATGCCGAGCAACCCATGCGCGAAGAGCAACTTTTAACCGGTATTTTAGAGTCAACTAACGAGCCCTATGCCATTGCCAAAATTGCCGGCATTAAGCTTTGCGAATCGTACAATCGTCAATACGGCACCCATTACCGTTCGATCATGCCCACCAATTTATACGGGCCCAATGATAATTTTGACCTGGAAAACGCACATGTCCTGCCGGCCATGATCCGCAAGTTTCACTTAGCCAAGCTTGCATCCCGGAAAAACTGGCAGGAAATAAAAAAAGACGAAGATATCTACGGGCCCATTTCGACTGATATTAGAGCAGGATTAAAGGCGATTGCAGCGGCAAAGAGCATTGGCTCAGACCCGCCACCCGCTATTGAACTATGGGGTAGCGGTCGACCGAAACGGGAATTTTTGCATGTCGATGATCTGGCAGCTGCCTGCCTGTTTGTCATTAACCTGCCTGAAGACGTTTATACAGCCGCTTGTGGCGCTTTAGACCAACAGCACCCATTATCTGAACAGGAGGTGACCGCTGATTCGGCCGATTCGGATCGCAACTATCGAGGCCGGGTGTCACACATCAATGCGGGCAGTGGCAAAGATATTCATATTGCCGAACTGGCGCATACAGTTCAAAACGTTGTCGGCTATGAAGGCGCTGTCAGCTGGAATACGGCCAAACCGGACGGTACCCCGCGCAAATTACTGGATAGTGCCCGCATAACGCAACTGGGATGGACACCCCGTATCGGGCTGAATGAAGGCATAAAACGTACCTACGACTGGTATTTGGCGCAATCGGAATTAGATTAAACTCAGGGGGAAATTTCCCATCAACGCAAACCATTTTAAATGCGCGCGCCGTAACAGAATACGGATGCTTCTGACGACGGCCGCTCAGGCGGTGCCGTTCTGAGCTCGGATAAGGTTTCGATCAAACGCACGGCGGCCTGAACGCAAACGGCTCCAAAAGATTGGTGCCGTCAAAAGGTTCAACCCTAACAAAGGAGGATCAATGCAGATTATGGGCACCCAAAAAACGATTCAACTTGTAGTTGTCGCACTCATCATGGTAATGCTTATGGCAGTCGGCGGCTGTGCCTCAAATAAACAGGGCAAGACCGCCACGGCACCTTCAGCCCAGGGTAGCTCCGGGGTTCCGGCATTGTATTATGATTTTGGCGATGTTCTGATTCCCAAGGAGCTCAAGGTCGATAAAAAATCTTCTTTTGTTTATCAAACCGGGGGTTTTTCCGCCGGTGTACTGGTTTTAAAGGGCCGGATTGATAACAGCTCTCTGATTTCATTTTTTGAAAAAAACATGGCCAAGGATAATTGGCAGATGATCAGCGGTTTTAAATCCGATCGAACCATGCTGCTGTTTCAAAAAGCCCATCGATGGTGCGTAATGAATATCAATGACGAAACGTTTAATACCTATGTCGAAATCTGGGTGGCCCCAACAATCAAAGGCAGCACATCCGGGTTGCTGAAATAAAGAACACTACATTATTCCAAAAGCGTGAGCTCCGGCACGGCGATTCCCGCTGATGGGCCTTTGCAGGAAATACATGCAAGCATGGCAAACGTATCCATGAAAGATAAAAATATTATTCTGGGTGTCAGCGGTGGTATTGCGGCCTATAAAAGCGTGGAGATCCTCAGACGTTTAATCCAGGCAGGCGCCGGCGTGCGGGTGATAATGAC
>JAHEIW010000286.1 GCA_024639185.1 Deltaproteobacteria bacterium
CGCAGTTGCTTGCCGATGGCGTCCAGTTGAGCGCGGAATTCATTGCTGACGGGTTTGATGGCCATGCCGTTATCCACCAGCTTGGCCCGGCTTTTGCGATCCATGTCGCCGGCCAGATTCCACATATCGTCTTCCATTTGAGCGGCGATTTCAAGCACCGTCTTCTGGATGTTTTTGGGAAGTTTGTTCCAGGCATCCAGATTGACGTTGATCATGTTGACCGGGCCCACAATATTGATGGGAGTAAAATATTTGAGTACTTCCCAGGCTTTGGCATCCACACCGGATACGGACGAGGTGTACATGGAATCCAAAAGCCCGGCCTTCATGGCGGGATAAACTTCGCTGAAGGGCATTTTACGCGCTGCAATACCGGTTGCTTTGCCAAAGGCCAGACCGGTGCCGTCATAAACCCGCATTTTCAGACCTTTGAGGTCCGCCTGGGCGTTGACAGCCCGCTGAGTATAAATGCCGGAAAATGGCCATACAGAGGAATAGAGGGTGAACTGATTGAATTTTTTAAGAATTTTAGCATACGTCGGTTTGGCCAGTTGATAAAGAAGACGCTGCTCAAAGGCGTTGGTGGAAATGAAGGGCTGGGCGGTGAGAGCCAATGTGGGGGCATCACCCTCCACCATGCCGGTGGGAACTTCAGCAATAACCAGCTGTCCTTCAGCAACGGCGCGCAGCAGCTCGGGTCCTTTGAACCCCAGTGCGGCACCAGGGTGCAATACTATCGTAAGCTCCCCGTTGGTGGCTGCTTTTACCTTGTCGGCAAATTGTTGGGCACCTTTAGAATGAAAGTTACCGGCAGGATAGTTCAAATGCAGATCCCATTTGGTTTTTGCCAGAGCACCCGAAAATGATACCAGGGTAAAAATGAGACAAAACAATACAATTATCAGCTTTTTCATTAAGGTTTCCTCCTTTTACTGTGGTGGGATTGGATGCTTAACAATACGAAATTATAGTTGACATATATTCTAAATATGTGTCAAGCGTGTTTTATTTTTATAATGGCTATAAATATCATCAGTTTATTTGAACAGTTAAGTGTCGCTGCGATTGTCGAAATGGATAAGCACATCCACAGGAGACCCGTTTACAACGAAATTATTCATAATTTCTATATATTGAAAGGAGCTGGCTGCATGGGATCCAAAACATACAAAGTCACATCACCGGTAATGGGTACTTTTTATCGCGCCTCAGCCCCGGGCGAAAAGCCCTTGGTAGAAGTTGGGCAAACGGTTAATACTTCAGATGTTGTCTGTATGATCGAATCGATGAAAATATTCACTGAGCTGCGGGCGGATCAGCCTGGAACAGTGAAAAAGATCCTGGTCGAAAATGAAGAAGCAGTGATGAAAAACCAGGAGCTGATCGAAATCGAGATCGCTTAATCCCTTATTTTTCAATTGATCTTCATGAGGTTTTGAATGGCAATGGGTAAATTTAACAAAATTTTGATCGCCAATCGGGGTGAAATTGCTGTCCGGATTATTCGCGCCTGTCAGGAGATGGGCATTCAAACCGTGGCGGTTTATTCAGATGCGGATGCAGACGCCCTGCATGTCAAATATGCAGACGAAGCCGTCAATATCGGTCCGGCGTTGAGCCGTAAAAGTTATTTAAATATAGACAACATTATTCAAGCAGCGACGGGGAAACAAGTCGATGCCGTCCACCCCGGGTATGGGTTTTTGTCTGAAAACGCTGATTTTGCCAAAGCCTGCGCCGATAACGCTTTGATGTTCATCGGTCCTTCGGCGGCGTGCATTGGTGCATCCGGTAACAAATCAGCTGCCCGTAAAACGTTAATGGCGCTGGGTATTGCAATTATACCCGGCAGTGAGGACATCATTTCTTCGCCGGAAGAGGCCTTTAAAGTTGCCAATCGTGTGGGCTATCCTGTTATCCTGAAGGCCTCGGGTGGTGGCGGTGGCAGAGGTATGCGCATCGCCTATGACCAAAAAGAGCTGGCCGATGCGGTTGCGGTGGCCTCTGGAGAAGCCCGGGCGGCCTTCGGCAACCCAGACCTCTATCTTGAAAAATATATCGAAAAACCGCGACATATCGAAATCCAGATACTCGGGGATCATTTCGGCAACTATATTCACCTCGGCGAGCGAGAATGCAGCATCCAGATGCGATACCAGAAACTGATTGAAGAATCGCCCTCACCTTTTGTTGATGACGTCCTGCGAAACAAATTGGGAGAAACGGCCATTCAGGTGGCCCGTGCGATTGGATACCGCAATGCCGGTACCATGGAATTCCTGGTGGATAAAAACAAAAACTTTTTTTTTATGGAAGTAAACGCCCGGGTTCAAGTTGAACATCCGGTCACCGAACTGGTCACCGGCCTCGATATCGTACAGCAGCAAATTCTTGTGGCGCAAGGTGAAAGGTTAAGGCTGGTGCAGGATGACGTTCGCCTCAGCGGGTGGTCGATGGAATGTCGCATTAATGCCGCGGATCCGGCGGACAACTTTATGCCTTCACCGGGTGAAATAACAAACCTCATCCTGCCGGCCGGGCCCGGCGTCAGGGTCGACACCCATATTTTCAGCCCTTATGAAATCTCACCTTTTTATGATTCATTGATCGGCAAGTTGGTGGTGTGGGCCGAAGATCGCCCTATGGCCATTAAACGGATGCAAAGAGCGCTGTCTGAATTCCGGATTGAGGGCATTAAAACCACGATACCCTTTCATCAACGGGTGTTTCAGGATGAAGATTTTATCAACGGGGACATCGATACCCATTTTCTGGAGAAATGGGCTGGCCCAAGCCGACATTGATGTTAGTGCATGCGATTGTTTTTAGAGCCCACCTGTTTGGGATTAAGACGATTTCTGCAAAAAGGCAATTGCCGCCAGCATACGCTCAACCAGATGCTCGTGATATTTCTTGCCAAGTGTCTGAGAAGCCTTGGTTGACGCTCCTGAAGTTCCGCCTGAGGTTGCGGCCAAACTTTCCATTTCGGCCGGACTGCTGGGAACATAACAAAGGGTATCGCCGGCATAACGCGGGTCAACATGATATATGGGATCATGCCGGTGGGGGTTATCCCGCGCTCTATCCATCTTGACCAGATCCGGGTAACAATACCACATGTGTGAACCCTCGATCTCCTCGGCATGCCCGACTTCTCCCCATTCCATATCACCCGCAAATTCTTTCGACATATACGCCGGATCGAAGATAATCACCTTAACGCCCAACTCTCTTTTCGCTCTTTCGGCGGCGATTTGCATCCAGGCGATGTTGACGATCCGATGACCGTTGAGCAGAATAAATTTGTCGAAATTATGGCTGGACAGGGATTTGATCATGTCAAAAGCAACCTCGATCAGCACCTCGGCTCTAATCGTAATCGTGCCGGGAAGAACCAGATGATGGGGGCTCCAGCCAAACCACAGCGGCGGGGCAACCAAAATTCCGGCTTTCTGGGCCGCTGCTTCGGCAATTGCATTGGCCACCATGGTGTCGGTTCCGACCGGTAGATG
>JAHEIW010000104.1 GCA_024639185.1 Deltaproteobacteria bacterium
CGGATTCGGCTGTGTGCTGAATTAAAAAATCCAGACCCGCAATCAGGGCTTCTCCGCCTTCCAGAGAAAAGCGCGTCACGCCGATGTACTTTTTAGTTAAAAAATGCTCGAAAAGTGTTGCCCTGACGAGGCGGTCTAAAACGCGTCTTTTGGCATCCGGTTCCAGTCGGGGCTGGTTGCGATTCGGTTCCATGCGGTTTAGCAGCCAGCGGCGCTCCGAAGGGTCCTGCAGGTGCATGAATTCCACCCCGACGGAGTGACAATAGGTTTCTTTAAGAACCTGAATAATGTCTTTCAGGGAAGTGTGTTTCGAAGCGGCAAAGCGGCGGGTAAAAAATTTGTGCTCCAGATCCTCCGGTGTCAGGTTAAAAACCTCCAGATCCAACAGAGGGTGTGAGGTCGGGCAGGCTGCCAGTGGATCAAGACAGGAAAGCAAATGGCCCAGATCGCGGTATCGATAAATGAGCGATTCAACCCGGGATTGCTTTGAGAGTTGCTCTTCGTCTGATCCCTGACCGGCTTCAGTTGCGCCTGCAGCCGCAAGTTCAAATCCTTCAAAAAAAAAGCGCCAGTCCTTGGAAACGCTGGTGGGATCCGCCTTCCATCTTTTGTATTGTGCCTCGATGTATTCGGCATTCCAGGCGGCAGATAGGTCCATGTTCATTTTACCTTTTTTCAAATGAAGGTCAGCATCCGTATTTTACAAGGCGATCATAAGGAAAAGCCCTATGCCTGTCAATTGCTATTTGAGAGGGCGCCTGCTACGCTATCTTATGGATATTTAATTCATATAATGGTATGCTATTTATATAGATATATTGATTTTATAGCCGTTTTTGCAATTTGCAAGCGCCGGGCCATATAAAAAGGAACCTTAGATGTCATCATTTGCAATGCCCCGATCAGAAGCTGAGTTCAAAGGCGTGATCCTGGAACTGGTCGACACCCTGACCACCATTATCGATGAAAAAGCAGCCTTACTTAAAAAACACTCCAAGCGGGTTGCCGATAACAGCGCCGATTTTTGCACGAAATATAAACTGCTCCAAGATGACAAAATTTTTATGGTCTATCTTACTGGTTTGTTGCACGATATCGGCTTCATTTTTTCACCGAATACGCTTCTGAAAAATTCTGGAAATCCAAGCGAAGAAGAAAAGGTCCAGATGCGAAAACATCCGGTGGTGGGCGAAAAAATTATTGCAAATTTAAGCGTGTTAAAAGATATACTGCCCCTGATCCGCCACCACCATGAAGCTATGGATGGCAGTGGCTACCCCGATGGTCTGAGCGGTGATGAAATTCCGCTGGGCGCGCGCGTCCTCTGTTTGTTCAATGACCTCGATACAATGATGTTTCCGTTTTCCAAAACCGCCGCTCTGACTATCCCAGAAGCGCTGGCCGAAATTAAAAAGGAAACCGGCACGCGCTATGACAGCAATCTGATTGATCAATTTGTCGAATATGTTGAAGCCACGTCTGCAGAGTCCGATGATTATCTTCTGGCGAAGGCAAATGCCTCTATCAAAGAAATATTTGCCAATATTATTCAGGATTTTACCAGTGGTAACATTGTGCCGCCGGTGATGCCGCAGGTCGTTAAAGAGGTGCAAGCGGTCATCAAAAAAACCAGTTCAACCGCCGAGGATATTGCTGTTGTTATCGAAAAAGATCCGGTGATATCGCTGCGTTTAATATCCGTTGCCAACAGTCCGGTTTATCGTGGAATTCACAGGATTCGAAATTTAAAAGAAGCCATTCCGCGCATGGGTTTAAAAGAAACCCTGAGCCTTGTTATCGCCATTGCCAACAAAAGCCTCTATGAAACCGAACAGGCTCAATTTAAAATATTGATGGATAAACTGTGGGTACATTCGCTGGCTTCTGCTTACGGGGCCAAGCTTATCGCCGAACACCTGAAGCTGCCAGAACCGGAAAATTATTTTTTGATGGGATTGGTGCACGACATTGGCAAGAGTTTGCTGCTCAAAGCGTTTACGTCCATTTACAAGGAAAAGAAAATCAACTTCGATGTCATTCAGGCCAATATCCAACAGGGCCACTTGAGTATCGGCGGTGTTTTGCTGCGCCGCTGGGGCTTTGATGATATTTTCATAAAAGTTGTCACCGATCATGAAAAAATGGTGTTGGCCCCAGAAACCCCAAAGGAAATTCTGATAGTGCATCTGGCCAACATGCTGACGCGTAATATCGGTTACAGCCTTTTTACCGATGCTGTTGATTTTAGCGAGCTGGAATCGGCTACATTATTGGAAATCGATCAGCAGAAACTCGATGAACTCGGCGCCGAAGTCAGATTGATTATTCAGGATGTTGCCCATCTATTCTAAACACTTTCTCAGGATTGCATCTGCCCCAATCGAGGTTAAGCCTGTTACCCGTTGTCCCGTTTGCTGGTGAAAAATATGCGGTTTTCTGCTTTTTTCGGGCTCAACGGGCTCAACCGGCCAACCCGAAAGCATATGCCACTATTTTTGAGATCGCTTCCGACAAACATTCCAATCCTCTTCTGGTAGAAAAGTCAATTCGCTGGCGTTAACACTTCTTTTAGAACGTGCCAACCATCCAATGTTTAAAACCCATAGTTGTAGCCAAGTCTTCTACGGGGCGATCTGGCTGCTTGTCTTATCTGCAAATATCCTTATCTTAAACCATGCACAAGCGAGCTATTCCATTGCTTTTTGGTGCAATTTAAGTATAAAGTTTTATTGAAAATATTTCCATCTGGAGGCTGGGATGTTCTGCAGGATAAAACGATACTTACGGTTTTTACTTTTAGGCGGGTTGTTCCTAAACCTCCTTGGCCCGGCTCTCTGGGGCCAGGATAAGCCGAAAGGCCCGCCTCCGGCTGTTGTGAGTGTCACGAAGGTCAAAACAGGTAATGTTGCACCACAGGCGGAATTTATCGGAACCGTATTTTATGAAGAGGTATCAGATGTTGCATCGGAGGTGAGCGGACGGGTTGAAGCGGTGCACTTTGAGGACGGGCAACGTATCAAAAAAAATCAGGTTCTTATTGAGCTGGGTGCGGATATATTAGAAAAACAGCTGCTGGCGACTTCTGCCACCTATGAGCAGGCTTTATCTGAACTGGAAATTGCGCGAATTGAACTCAAGCGCATGGAAAAACTCTATAAAGTAAAATCGATTTCCGAACAATCCTATGACGAGGATCGTTTTGAGGTAAAAGGAATTGAAAAGCGCGTGGAGTCAATCAAGGCTGAAGTTGAGCGCATTGAGATCGAACTGCAGAAAAAAATCATCCGGGCTCCTTTTGACGGAGTTGTCATCAAGCGCCATGTGGATCGCGGGGAATGGCTCGCTGAAGGCGCCACGGTGGCGGTACTTGCCAAAGATGATGTGGTTGATATCGTGGCCAATGTTTCTGAAAAATTCATTCCCTACGTTAAAGTCGGGATGCCGGTCAAAGCGACCATCAATGGCCATGAAATCTCAGGATCGGTCCTGGCAGTTATTCCCCGCGGCGATGTCGCCACCCGCACATTTCCGGTCAAAATCCGGACCCCCAATACACAGGCGCTCATCGAGGGCATGTCGGCCAGGGTGGTGCTGCCGGTTGCAGAGCCCCATAAAACACTGGTAGTTCCGCGGGATGCCGTTATAACCGTCTTTGGCCAAATTGTGGTTTATGCGATCAATGATTCTAAAGCCCAGATGATTCCGGTGCGCGTCATCGGCTATCAAGGATTGATTGCCGGAATTGAGGGTGCGGGTCTGGTAGAAGGCATGCAGGTGGTTGTTAAAGGCAACGAGCGGCTGCGCAACGGTCAAATGGTCTCTACTTCTTTGTATGAAAATAAATGAGGTTTTTGTTATCTGTTATTGGTTATTCGTTAATTGGGAGTTCAGTAAGACTTACCATCACGCCATGTAGCAGTTGGTGCCTCTAACCGTCAAATTCTAATAACAAATAACCAATAACAATTAACTTATAACGTTATGAACGCTATAAAATTTTCCATTGAAAAACCGGTAACCGTCATCGTGGCAGTTATTCTCATCATTTTGTTTGGCATCATCGGGCTAAACCGCATGCCCTACCAGCTCAGTCCCACCGTCATCGAGCCCGAGATCAGCGTCACCACAACCTGGACCGGCGCCACTCCATACGAGGTGGAACGGGAAATTATAGAAGAACAGGAAAAAGTTCTCAAAGGCATACCCGGGCTGGTCGAGATGGAAAGCGCGTCATCTAATTCGCGTGGCAGCATCACCCTCAGATTCAGCATCGGCACCGATCCGGATGACGCCTTGCTAAGGGTTTCAAATAAGCTCAATGAAGTCCCCTCCTATCCGGAAAATGTCGACAAACCCATTATTTCGGCTACCGGTGCCGCCACCTCACCGGTGATCTGGATGGTACTAAAAACCACCGGTGATAATCAGCGTTCGCCCTATGAGTATCGGACCTATTTTGAAAATAATATTCGGCAGTATCTGGAAAGGACTCCCGGTGTCGCTGATTTATTCATCGGCGGTGGCACCCAAAAAGAGATGCATATCATCGTTGAACCGGAGAAGCTAGCGGCCTTCGGGCTGACCATGTCCGATTTGATTGACATTCTCAGAGCAGAAAATATCAATATTTCGGCCGGTATTATGGGGGTTGGCCGGCGGGATTACCGCATTCGGGCCATCGGTGAATTTAAATCACCTGCCGATATTGAAGACATCGTTATACGTTCCACCGGTCAGCAGCGCATTCGAGTTTCGGATCTGGCGAAAGTCGAATTCGGTTATGAAAAATTGACGACAGCCATGATGCATCTGGGCCAGGAAGGGATCGCTATCGGGGTCAAACCGGAACCAAACGCAAATATCCTCGAGCTTTCCGATCGATTGGAAGCTGTGGTCAAGCGTTTGAACACTGAAAAACTGACGCCTGAACAGATCAACCTTGAGTGGGTTTACGATCAGCGACCTTACATTCGAGGCGCCATTAAGCTGGTCCGCCAAAATATCCTCATTGGTGGGACCCTTGCCATTATTGTATTGTTGATTTTTTTAAGGAATTTTATCTCCACACTTGTAGTGGCCACAACCATACCGATCAGCATCATCGGCACATTTATCTTTATGTATCTGATGGGGCGTAATCTGAATGTGGTCAGCCTGGCTGGCATTGCCTTTGCGGTCGGCATGCTGATTGACAGTGCCATCGTCGTGCTCGAAAACATTGACCGCCATTGCCAGATGGGAAAATCCGCTTTTGTTGCAGCATATGACGGCGCCCGTGAAGTCTGGGGCGCCATCCTGGCATCCACCCTGACGACCATTGCGGTCTTTTTGCCGGTCATTTTTATGGAGCAAGAGGCCGGGCAGCTGTTCCGCGATATTGCCATCGCCGTCACCTTTGCCGTCTGCCTGAGCCTGTTTGTTTCCGTTTCGGTGATCCCGATGTTTTCGGGGCGACTTTTTGCATTAACCGGAAACAAGGATTCGTGCCAGACGGGCACAGGAATTGGCACAAGTGCTGGTACCCGCATGGTCGATGGCATCATGGCTTTGGTGAAAGGCGTCACCCGAAATTGGATGACCCGGATCACTACCGTTTTGGTTTTCAGTTCGGTGTCGATCTTCGGTATCTGGATGCTGCTTCCTAAGGCGGAATATTTGCCACAGGGCAACCGCAATCTGGTGATCAACATATTAATTGCGCCACCGGGCCTGTCGTTTGACGAGCGCAAGGCCATCGGGGATCACATATATCGCATCAACGAACCTTATTTCGGTAAGGATCACAATGGCTTTCCGGGCATTGAAAACATGTTTTATGTGGGTGCCGAACAGCTTATGCTATTTGGAGCCACCAGCATTCATGAACAACGGGCCGGTGAAATGCTGCCATTGTTTCAGCGCACGATTTTTTCGATTCCCGGCATGTTTGGCGTGAGCACGCAAGCCGGTATTTTTCAAACCTCTCTGGGGCGCGGCCGGACCATCGAAGTCAATGTAAGTGGCGACGATCTAAATCGCATCGTCCAGGTGGCCGGGGCCATGTATGGTGCCATTACGAAGGAAATCCCCGGCTCCCAGATACGGCCGATACCATCGCTGGAGTTGCTTTTTCCAGAAGTGGGCCTGGTACCGTTGCGGGATCGTCTAAAAGCGGTTAACATGACCACCCGGGATTTTGGCGTTGCTTTGGATGTTCTGATGGACGGCCGAGATATCGGGGATTACAAAGAGGAAGGCCAGAAAAAAATTGACCTGATACTGAAAGCATCTGAAGCAGACATTCACTCCCCGGAGAAACTGTATCACTCCATGATCGCCATTCCCGGCGGGCGGATTGTTCCCATCGCATCGCTGGCAGAGCTGGAGCGCACTGCCGGAATCACCCAGATACGCCATCTCGAGCGCCAGCGAACGATAACCCTGCAGGTGACGCCACCATTTTCCATACCACTGCAGGAAGCCATGGAAATCATCACCAGCCGCGTTATCCAGCCCATGGACGGGCAGGGCGCTCTACAGGGAACCGATGTGAGGCAGAGCGGTGTGGCTGACAAACTGACCGAGACCCGTCAAACGCTGCAGTTGGATTTTATTCTGGCAGCCATTATCGCCTATTTACTCATGTCGGCATTGTTTGGCAATTTCATTTATCCGCTGATCATTATGTTTACCCTGCCGCTGGCAGCGGTTGGCGGGCTGCTGGGGCTCAAACTGGTAAACTGGTTTATTGCGCCCCAACCCTTCGATATTCTCACCATGCTGGGCTTTATCATTCTTGTCGGCGTGGTCGTCAACAATGCCATTCTCATTGTTTATCAGGCGCTCAACAATATTCGTGAAAACGGTATGGCATATGAGGAGGCAGTTCTGGAATCCACGCGCACCCGCCTGAGGCCCATCTATATGAGTGCAGCCACTTCAATATTTGGTATGTTGCCGCTGGTGCTGGTGCCCGGCCCGGGGTCCGAGTTTTACAGAGGACTGGGTAGCGTGGTACTAGGCGGGCTGGCCATTTCGACGATCTTCACCGTTCTGGTTATCCCGGCGCTGCTGATGTTTGCCATTCAGATGGAAAAGCCTAACGGTTGACGGGTATTCCCTGCTTACCCGCGCAAGAGCCAACCATTAAATGAACTCTGAACCCATAAAACGATAAGCCGGTTTTTTTGAATTCGCCCGATGATGAATTATCTTAATTTAGGTGTAAAGATTGACTTGAATAAAAAGCTATTCCCTCTGTAATGAGGTTGTGATAAAAGGAAAATGATCATGATCAATAAAGAAGAACTTTGTGAAAAAATAATTGGATTGTACCCGGATATTGGTCAATGCGGTATTGATGTGAACGTTGAATTTGATGAGGACCAGAAATCCTGGGTGGTAAACCTGAAAAAGGATAAAATCGAGCTGAAAACCTTTCTGGAAGAAGGGGATGCCGAAAAGTGCATGATCGGCGAACAATGTGTCAGCCTCGGTATTGAAATTGCTCAGCTCAGGGCCAATATCGAGCGCATGCCGGCCCGATAAACTTTTTGCCGGCTTCTTGCATCGGGTCACTTTGCTGGCTTCCATCACAAAGTCGGTTCGGGTATCAGTCGTCGGGTTCAACGGTTTAACGTTCTAAGGTTCAGAGGTTAAATACTAGCAAAAAGCGGTTGGGGTTGAACTTCAGGGCCTGTTGTAGAACCTTGAACCTCTGAACCTATATTAGATTACTTACATATGAAATATCGGAAAGAAAAAGACACCATGGGAACCGTACGGGTTCCGCAAACCGCTTACTACGGGCCCCAAACCCAACGGGCAGTCGATAATTTTCCGATTGGCGATTTAACAATCCCGGCGTCATTTATCCATGCACTGGCATTGCTTAAAAAATGCGCCGCCAGCGTAAACAAGGATCTGGGACTATTGGATGCCAAACTGGCTGACGCCATTGAGTCAGCTGCCGGGGAGGTTATGGATGGTCAGCTGGATGACCAGTTTGTCGTCAATGTATTTCAGACCGGATCCGGTACTTCCACCAATATGAACATGAACGAGGTGGTTGCCTGCCGCGCCAATGAAATTTTAAGCGGTAAAAAAAGCGGCAAATCACCGGTCCACCCCAATGATCACGTCAATCTGGGCCAATCAAGCAATGATGTGGTCCCTTCGGTGATCCATATCGCCGCCCTGTTATCCATTCGTGAGAATCTTATCGTCGCCCTTGAATCGCTTCAAAAATCCCTTGCGCAAAAAGCTCGCGCGTTTGCGAAAATCCATAAAATTGGCCGAACCCATTTACAGGATGCGGTTCCGATGGTACTCGGACAGGAATTTTCCGGCTATGCCCGCCAGATCGAACTGGGAATTGAAAGAATTGCTGCGACCGAGGACCGACTTTGCGAGCTGGCTTTGGGCGGAACGGCCGTGGGCACCGGCGTCAATGCCCATCCTGAATTTGCCGGCCGGGTGATTGCCTTACTGTCCTCACAAACGAAAATCTCGTTTCAAGAAGCGGTCAATCATTTCGAAGCCCAGGCTGCGCAGGATGCCGCCGTGGAGACCAGCGGCGCCCTGAAAACCCTTGCCGTGAGTCTGGTTAAAATCGCCAACGATGTTCGTTGGCTGGCCTCAGGCCCGCGCTGCGGCATCGGCGAAATCAAACTGCCATCATTACAACCGGGCTCTTCCATCATGCCGGGCAAAGTCAACCCAGTGATACCCGAAGCGGTTATTCAGGTGGCCGCCCAGGTCATGGGCAACGATACCACGATTATGATGGGCGGACAGGCCGGCAATTTTGAGTTGAATGTCATGTTGCCGGTAATGGCCTACAACCTGTTACAATCGATTGAATTACTCGCAGCCGCGGCAGACGTATTTGCCCAAAAATGTATTGACGGCATCGATGCCAACGAAGAAGCCTGCGCGGGCTATATCGAGCAAAGCCTTGCACTGGCGACTGGGCTGGTCCCGAGGATCGGATATGATCAGGCAGCGGCTGTATCAAAAAAAGCCTACAAAACCGGCAAAACCATACGGCAGGTTGTGCTGGATGAAAATATACTCAGTGAAAAAGAATTTGACCAGTGGCTGCAGGATCAATTTAAATGATCCGCTTCAACGCTGCTGCAAAAGGCTGTTCGCAGATTAATCAAAGACATCGACAGCAAGTGTCACAACGGAGAAACTAAAACCAGTAAAAATTTTACCACCGAAGCACGAAAGAAATAAAACACGAAAAGGAGAACGATGTATGGCCAGAAAGTATTACAAAGTTAAAACTGCCTGTCCCCAATGCGGTTGCACCGAGTTGACAACGTTAACCCCTGAGGAAATTAAAGAAAAATACGGAGATGTTGCCAATTTCGACATGGAGTGCGGAGAGTGTATGGAACAATATAGCGCGGATAGAAAATCTGCCTGTCCGGAATGGGATGCTGATTGCAAGCTGCACGAATAACTGCAAAAATATTTTTTCACCACGGAGCTCACAGTCTTCGACCCTGAGCTCAGACCGAAGGGAGAACACGGAGATAATTTTATAAGTACAAATGTGATGTATTATTTGTCCTCTGTGTTCTCAGTGTTCCCACGCCCGCCATGCGAGCAAGACGAGGCGGGCGGGCCTGTGGTAACTAAAAAGTTTTCTTTTGAGGTTGAAATTAATGGCCGAAACGTCGTGCCAGTATGAATTTACAGGCTTTGACCGTCTGAAGCTTTTTTGGGCGCTTTCCAGAACGCCTCACGGTCTGTTGGATATGTCTACGGCCGCTCTGGCGTCGTTGTTATGGCTGGGACATTTCCCTTCATTAAAAATTATTGCCTTGGGGCTGATAACCGTCTTTGCCGGCTACACGGCTGTTTATGCCCTTAATGATGTTGTCGGTTACCGCTCGGACAAAAAGAAACTGCAACAGGGCAATCTGCGAGAGGTTGATGACTGCCAGGATCTGGATGCCATGCTGGTTCGTCATCCCATGGCACGCGGCCTGCTGAGCTTTAAAGAAGGACTGGTCTGGTCAATTGCCTGGGCGCTTTTGGCTTTAATGGGTGCCTACCTGTTAAACCCGATATGTGTTTTGATATTTGTGGGTGGTTGTGTACTTGAAACCATCTATTGTACTATGTGGAATGTGAGTCCATCCCGAACTATCGTCAGCGGTGTCGTTAAAGCCGCCGGTCCGATCGCAGCCGTATTTGCCGTTGATCCGAATCCGGCTGCTTCCTATTTGATCGTTTTATTTTTGCTGTTATTTTTCTGGGAAGTCGGCGGCCAGAATGTTCCCAATGATTGGATCGATTTGCAGGAGGATGTTCGTTTCGGCGCCCGCACCATCCCCATTCGATTCGGGCTTGAACAGGCCAATATCATTATATTCGGCTCGATTATGCTGACACTGATCCTGTCAGGTGTTTTGCTAACGTTATCTCCGCTCACCTTTGGGCTTCCATTTATCATCGGCTTTGCTCTGGTGGGGTTTCATTTTCTGCTGTTACCGACGATTATGTTATTCCGGACGGACGAAAATTCCCATGCCATGATTTTGTTTAACAAAGCCAGTTATTACCCGTTGGCCATGCTTGTTGTAGTGGTTATCAAATTGATTTTCTGATCGTTCAATTTTGAGGAGGATATCGATGCAGGAATTTGACAGTACCGAACTTGAAAAATATGATGGTAAAGAAGGTCGGCCTATCTACATTGCCTATAAAGGCAAAGTTTATGATGTAACCAATAGCAAATTGTGGGCAAATGGCCTGCACATGAAGCGCCATCATGCCGGAGCCGATCTGACAACCGACATCCAGGGCGCGCCCCACGAGCCTGATGTTTTAGAACGATACCCTCAGGTCGGTATACTGAAAGAAGAAGCAATCCCTGCCGAACCTGAGATGCCTCACTTTTTGGCCTGGCTTTTGGAAAAGCAGCCATTTCTCAGACGCCATCCCCATCCGATGACGGTCCATTTTCCGATTGTGTTTACCTTTTCCACGTCGGTTTTCATTATTCTGTATTTGTTTACCGGAATCAAATCATTCGAGACCACCGCCCTGCACTGCCTGGCCGCCGGGATTTTGTTTACCGTTGTTGGCATTACCACCGGTCTTTACACCTGGTGGCTAAACTACCTGGCCCAACCCATGCGACCTGTTAAAATTAAAATACCGCTAACCCTTACCCTGCTGGTGACGCAGATCGTTCTATTCATCTGGCGCATTTCCAACCCGACGGTCCTTGATTCCATTCAGGGCGCCAACATCATTTACCTGCTTCTTGTGCTGGCGATGATTCCAATGATTACGGTGATTGGGTGGTTTGGGGCTTCGATGACGTTCCCGGTCGAACACTAAAACCGGTTTTTAGGGCATCATCTCTTGCCCGATGGCTGTGTTATAGGCCGCTTCAAAATGTTCACGTACGATTGTGTACGCTCCACTTTTGAAGCGGCCCAAGCCTTTTGAACACCTTCTTGCATTAAAAATAGATGTGAAATCCCGCATTATGCGGGAGCCCTCGGACAAGATCTAAGGCCCTAAAAGCCGGTTTAGTTTAATCAAAAACCCAATTAGGCATTATTCCTATTTGAACGGGCTCACTGGCTCAACGGGTCAACGGGGCTTAATCCAGCACGACCTGGCAGGCATCTTCATGGCGCGCGCAGGAGATAGACTGGCTGTCGGCTTTGACGCCTACGCCCAGAATTCCCATGCGTTTTAGCTCAAAGCTGTGGGTCAGCGTCAGATCGACATTTTGAAAGGCGCGGAGCAGATCCTGGCTGTTGAAGCGATCTTTTTCGGGATGGACGAGAAGGTGTTTGGTGATAGCGTTTTGATAAAAACTGGGGTAATACTCTTCCATGAAATAGACACCGCCTTTTTTGAGCACACGGGCAACTTCCGCCAGACCATCACGCCAGGCAGGAACATGGTGTAAAAATCCAAATCCAAAGACAGCATCCAAAGCATTGTCGGCATAAGGAAGCCGGGCAGCATCCGCTACACAAAAATAAAGAGGTTTGTCGTTTTGGCCGTTTACCCGCTGACTGGCCAATTTGATCATTTCAAGGTCTAAATCCATAAGATAAAGATAAGCGGGTTGATAGGTATCGTAAATGAATTTGGCCCCGACACCCCTTCCGCAACCCACTTCTAAAATAGCGCTGCCGCTTTTTAAAGCTATCGTGCGTCCAAACCACCGCATTACCAAATGCTGTGCAAGTTTCCTGACCGGACTGTTCACATACATGCGTTCGATGAAGTTCAGTTTCATGATGCGATTTTTCTGCTATGGGTTTTAGGCGTACTCTTTTATTTGACTGCCAGATGAATGACCGCAATACCGTTCGTGAGGCTACGGTAAGATACCTGTGAAAAGCCTATTTTTTTAAGCAATTCGGCCAGCTCATGCGGTAGCGGAAACATTCGGATGGATTCTGGCAGATGCGTATACGCTTTTCGATTGCCGGCAATCAGTTGTCCCAAATACGGCATAATATAAAACGAGTAAAAATCATACAGCCAGCGGAATACCGGCCAGGTGGGCTTGGAGAATTCCAGACACATCAGTTTCCCACCGGGTTTCAACACACGATACATTTCTTCAAATCCCTTTTTCATATGGGTGACGTTGCGGATGCCGAATCCCACCATTGCGCTATCAAAATGACGATCGGGAAAAGAAATGGACTCCGCGTTGCCCTGTATGTACCCGAGGCGATCTTCAATGTCAGTGTTGATCACCTTGTGAATGCCGGCCTGGATCATGGCACGATTGATATCATAAATGACAACCCGGCCGCCCGGGCCGACTGCTCTGGCAGCCAGAATCGCCAGGTCACCGGTCCCGCCACACACATCCAGAATTTGATTACCGGGGGACAAATTTAGCATTCTGACAGCTTTTCGCTTCCAGGCGTAATGAATACCGAAGCTTAGGAGCGTATTCATAAAGTCATAATGGCGGGCCACCGAGTTAAAATGCTGTATAACCCGATTGGTTTTAGCCGCGGCATTGATGCGATCATAGCCAAAGTAAGCCCCATCGGCTTTTTTTGAACCGGTTTCAATTTGCACCTGTCGCTTTTTTTCTTCAAGCCATTCCATCTTTTTCCCATTCCATGAGAAAATCAGGTTATACATTT
>JAHEIW010000287.1 GCA_024639185.1 Deltaproteobacteria bacterium
TAACCATGACCGCCGGAATATTAACGCGTCCGACGCCCAGCAGCGAACCGGCCAGGATATCATCACAGGAAGACAGGGTCACCAATCCGTCAAAATGATTGATTTTAGAAACAATCTCGATAGAAGAGCAGACAACGTCACGCTCGGCGAGCTCATATTTACAGTTTTCATGTCCCACCGCTATATTGCCGCACAAGCCGGGCACACCAAATTCAAACGGAACCCCCCCTGCAGACCATATGCCCTGTTTAACGGCTTCGGCCAGCATCCTTAAATGGGCTGTGGCAGGCGATGCATCGGTAAAAGTGTTGGCCACACCGATGTGGGGTTTATGGCGAATATCCTCATCTGAATATCCAGCCCCCTTGTACATGATGCGCCGGTGGGCCGCACCATTGCCATTCCAGTAATGCTTATCGGGCATACCGCACCTCCCGTTTCGGATAAAAACTATTTTAGCCAATTATCCTTGCTATTTTGAATCTCCGGTCATCAGTGTCGCACAATCTTCGCTTGATCCCTGGTATAATTGAAATAGACTTTAATGGGGTTGACTTTTATTTACAATCGTCTCAAGGTTAAAATCAATCAAATAATCACTACGGTGAAATCTTATGAAAATCACAGTATTAGGCGCTGCCGGGAAAATGGCTCCCGGTGTTATCCGTGATTTGGCGGAAGCACCGGAGGTAAAGGAGATGGTGTTGGCCGACCTGGAGCGAACCCGGGACGTCCTGGAGCAAAGGGCACGTGACTGGGGCAACCATAAAACGTCGACGGTCTTTGCAGATGTCACCGATCCACCGAGCCTGCAAAGTGCAATGCGAGGCAGTAATGCCCTGGCCAATTGTACCCTCTACTACTTCAACCTTGAGGTTATGGACGCCTGTCTGGCTGAAGGTGTCCATTATGTCGACATGGGCGGATTGTTTCATTTCTCACGCAAGCAAATGGCACTCTCCGATCAATGGAAAGCCCAGGATCTGACCGCCGTGCTGGGTATGGGCAGTGCCCCGGGAATCGTTAATGTGATGAGCCGATATGCGGTCGATCGTTTGGACACCGTCGCGTCGATCCATATTCGTGATGGAATCGTGAATCGGGCCAAACTGGATACGCCCCTGGCCATCCCCTATGCATTGGGAACGCTTCTCGATGAATTTATCATGAATCCTTATATCTTTGAAAACGGGGAGTGGAAAGAAGTGTGCCCCTTTTCCGGGCAAGAGGAAATTGATTTTCCTGCTCCAGTCGGCACCCAAACCGTTTACTGTACGCTGCATTCTGAGGAAGCCACCATCCCCGTTTCGTTTAGATCAAAAGGGCTTAAAGATATGACCTTCAAGCTCGCCCTTCCAAAAGCGTTTGATGAAAAATTAAGATTTCTGGTGGCGCTGGGACTGGGCTCACAGGAACCCATACAAGTAGGTAATGCGCCGGTGATTCCCAGAGATGTTTTAGTAGCTGTCACAGACCGCCTACCGAAACCGGCAGCCAAACCAGATGACCACAAGGTGCTACGGGTTGATGTCAGCGGCCAAAAAAACGGCCAGCCCCAGGACATCCGGGTCGAAATGATCTGTCACCCCTACACGCCCTGGGACATGGGAACCGGCCCGCATTCAGTGGGCGTACCGGTGGGTGTCACCTGTCGCATGCTGGCGTCCGGCATGATTGCCGAACGCGGGGCCCTGCCTGCCGAAGCGTGCATCCCACCGGAACCGTTTTTCAAATTACTTGCAGATAGAGATCTTCAAACCACTGTGGCATTCAAGCATTTTTTAAATTCGGAATTCATAGCGCATTATAACCCGCTTTAGACGGTATCATCATGACAATACGCTCCGTGTCTTTTTTCCTTGCTTGTAGATTCGCAACCATAGCACTTATATCGGAGGCAGCATCTCCGGGAGGACCCCATGATTTCATCCAATTTTAGGTACCTAAATTCAGAGCAACGGGAAATGCTAAAAGAAAAGGTATTTAAATTGCTTGAATCTCATGGCGTTAAACTAGATCCTCACCCCCAAATGCTGAAGCATCTAAAAAATGCAAATCTGGTAGTTGATGAAGTCAACGGCATTGTACGCTTTCCATCAGGTATCCTTGAAAAACTGGTTTCGCAGGCGCCGGCATCATTTGTTTTGGGATCCCAAAATCGGGACAAGTCACTTCCCCTGCCGCGTCCGGACCATACTTTTTATGCGCGCACCGGCACCGGTGCGCACGGTTATATTGATCCTGAAACCGGGAATTATCGCAAGGTAACCCTTAAAGATCTCACCCAGTGGGCCACTCTGATCCATCAACTGGATGAAATCAGCTTTATGCCGTACCTTTTTCCGGACGACGCCCCCACAAAAACTGCCGATGTTCATGCCTTGGCAACTTTATTGAAGTCGACCACAAAACATATCTGGGTGCAGCCATATAGCAGTGAAAGTGTCGACCATCTGATCGCTCTTGGCGCCGCGGCTGCGGGGGATCAAAAAAAACTGGTCGATAATCCAATTATCAGCATGATTGCCTGTTCACTGACACCCAGAGCTTTCAAGAAAATGGACATCGACATCATTTTAAAAGCAGCAACGGCAGGAATTCCCATTCATGCCTGCTCCCTTCCGGGAGCTGGGGGTACGGCACCGGTAACCACACCCGGCACGGTTCTTTTGGCTGTCGCTGAAATACTGGCGATAACAGCCATGGCCCAGCTCGTTCATCCAGGGGCACCGGTAATTGCGTGCCCGATTATATTCCACACCGATATGCGCACCGGCCGCAGTCTGCAGGCCAGTGTAGAGGCCATTCGGGGCGCATCGATGGCGATCCAATTCATCAAAAAAGAATTTGACCTGCCAACGCATAATTACGGGAGCGGTACGGACTCCCCCACGATGGACGAACAATCGTTTAGCGAGCGAGCGATGCTGACGGCCTGGATGGCGGCCTGTGGTTTAGATATTTTAGGAGGCGCCGGCCAGTTAGAGGTAGCAACAGCCGTGAGTCCGCTACAGCTCATTATCGATAACGAGATTTTAGCCATGGCCAGAAGGCTCATCGCGCCGTTTCATCTGAATGACGACCAAATTGCATGGGATGTGTTGACGACGGTTGAGCCCGGCCAGGATTTTCTGACAACCGACCATACGTTGCAGCATTGCCGCGACGCGTTTAGCCCATCTAATTTTATCAGCGCTGCACGAGATGATTGGGAAGCTGGTGGGGCCAAACGTCTGTTGGATAGAGTCAAAGATGCATACGTTAATCTGATAGACGCCGAAAATCGCTACAGCCCAAAGGCGGAATTGGTAAAGGAACTGGATGATCTGGTTAGTTCAGCAGATCGTGCGATCAGCTGAATTTTGTATAAAAATCAATGCAAAATTAAAAGCCTGCGATTTGTCCGCCATTATTCTAATTTTTCTTTAACCGACACCACCTTGCTTTTCATGCGGCCGGCGGGTCCCTTGCGATAGTCGGCCTTCAGTGACAGGTTAATGCGGTTGCA
>JAHEIW010000288.1 GCA_024639185.1 Deltaproteobacteria bacterium
CGGCAAGCGTGCATGAACGGCCTTTAAAAAAATGATACGATCGGTTGTCCAACAATCCAAAGGAGGATAACCGATGTCATCGAAAAATTACCCAACCCCACGACCCAGTCTCAGCGAAGTCAAAGAGCAATTTAAGATTTGGCGTAGAACCCGAAAAAGTCCCCGACCGATACCCGACAAACTGTGGCAGGCTGCAGTAAGTTTAACAGCCACGCATTCGATCAGTCAGATATCCAAAGAATTGGTTCTTGATTATAACGCCTTAAAAAGACGTGTGCCCGGCAAAAATAAAAATACAGCCACTTCGATCAGCCCGCCCGGTTTTATTGAACTAAATCTTGAGCCACCGGCAGCAGTTTCGGAATGCATCGTCGAAATGCAAGACAGCCTCGGCTCCAAAATGCGAATGCACATTAGAGGCAAAACGGATTTTGACCTTTTGGAACTTGCCCAAGCCTTTTGGAGCAAACGGCCATGATCCAGATCACACCGCATATGCGGATCCTTTTGGCGGTAGAGCCTGCGGATTTTAGAAAAGGGATCGATGGTCTAGCTCAAGTGTGTCGAACGGTTTTGCGATCCGATCCTTTCTCGGGTCATGTTTTCGTGTTTCGCAATAAAAGGGCGACGGCCATCAAAGTGCTCATCTACGATGGCCAGGGGTTCTGGCTGTGCCAGAAACGACTTTCCAAAGGCCGCTTTAACTGGTGGCCGGCAAATGGCAAAGGACCCATAACAGCGCTTGCGGTGCATGAACTGCAGCTTTTGATCTGGAATGGCAACCCGAGCAAAGTGCCGGTAGCCCCAATGTGGAAGCCTCTTGAAGCCGGACGGGAAAAATAAAATTATTTTCATTTTCAGGCTTGCGTTCCATAGGCGGCTGTGCTATTTAAGTAGTCATGTTTACCTATCGAGGAAGGCACGTCAGCGCTGATGATATCACTTTTATCAATTCTCTGATCGCACAAAACCCCGCCGACAGCCGCCGGGCGCTGTCGAAAAAACTATGTCGGGCATGGAACTGGGTTCAGCCCAACGGAGCCTTGCGGGACATGATTTGCCGGGGTCTGATGCTCGGCTTGCACCGGGCCGGGCATATCCGGCTGCCGGAAAAAAAGAGCCACCCTAAAAATCCCTTTGTCGATCGTAAAAAGCCAGTCAAGGTAAAGATCGATCAGAGCCCGATTAATGGCCGGCTGTCGCAAATAAAGCCGTTCAAATACGAGCAGGTTCGGCGCACACCGGCAGAAACACTGTTCAACAGCCTTATAGAGCATTATCATTACCTGGGCTATTGCCATCCTGTGGGCGAGCAGCTCAAGTACATCGTTTATTGGCAAAAAAGACCGATTGGCTGCTTGTCATGGTCCTCGGCGCCGCGACACATCGGCTGCCGGGATCGGTTTATCGGCTGGTCGGCTAAAGAGCGCCAAATAGGCATCCACCTGATAGCCTACAACTGTCGCTTTTTGATCCTTCCATGGGTCCAGCTATCTTGTGTGGCCTCGCACATTTTGGGCAACATGGCCAAAATTGTCTCTAAAGACTGGCTGTCGATCTACAGCCATCCCATCTATTTTCTGGAAACATTCGTCGACAAACAACGCTTTGCCGGAACCTGCTACAAGGCCGCCAACTGGCTGTATCTGGGTGATACCACCGGGCGGGGCAAAAATGATCAAACCCACAAACAAAACCGGTCCATCAAAGCAGTCTGGGGCTATGCGTTGTCAAAAAACTTTCGCGCCAAGCTGTGCGAGGCTGATAGATGAAAGCACCGCAAAGAATCGATCTTGATCTTGAGCAGGTCGATGCCCTGTTAAAGCGGGTGGAGACCGGCACCCTGCAAGATGGTGATTACGAAATCATCAAGGCGATGGTGGAAACGATTCATTTGCTGAGCCAGTGTGTGGATGAAAAAGCAGCATCGATCAGACGGTTGCTGCGCACGTTGTTTGGTGACCGCACTGAAAAGCTGGAAAAAGTGATCAAAGATCGCAAAGACACATCTTCAGACGCAACGGATGAAAAAGACAAGCCCAAACCCAAAGGCCACGGCCGCACACCCGCATCTGAATACACCGGTGCGGAAAAAGTCGATGTCGCTCACACAAGCCTGCAGCACAAAAGCCGTTGTCCAAAATGCAAAAAGGGAAAGCTTTATCGGATGAAAGTGCCGGCCACCGTGGTCAGGGTCACCGGCAAAGCGCCCGTGCAGGCAACGGTTTATCAGATGGAGCGTTTGCGCTGTAATCTTTGCGGTGAGATCTTCACAGCCAAAACCCCCGAGGGGATCGGTGACGAGAAATATGATGCTGCCTCGGCTGCAATGATTGCGCTTTTAAAATACGGAAGCGGGCTTCCCTTCAACCGACTCGAACAACTCCAGGCCAGCTTGGGAGTTCCGCTGCCTGCTTCAACTCAGTGGGAAATTGTCGATGATGCCGCAAACAAAGTTGTGCCGGCATGGCAGCAACTGGTCCGCCAGGCCGCCCAGGGCTGCCTGCTCTACAACGACGACACCACCGCCAAGATTCTATCTTTGATCAAAGAGCAAATGACGGGGGACAACGAATCATCGCGAACCGGGATGTTTACCACCGCCATCCTGTCTGCGGCCGACGACAAAAAGATTGCACTGTTTTTTACCGGGCGCAATCATGCCGGGGAAAACCTTGCCCAAGTGCTGGCCCAAAGGCAATCGGGTCTGGACCCGCCGATCCAGATGTGTGACGCCCTTTCACGGAATCTGCCCAACGACTTTGTTACGGTACTGGCAAACTGCCTAGTCCACGCCCGTCGCAATTTTGTGGATGTACTGGCCAGCTTTCCCGAGCAGGGTCAGTTTGTCATCGAGACACTAGCCGAAGTTTATAAAAATGATCAGCTGACAAAGGATCAGCAATTGTCAGCGCTCGATCGATTGGTTTATCATCAAAACCACAGCAAGCCTTTAATGCAGGGGCTCAAACGGTGGCTTGATGATCAAATAAATGAAAAAAAGGCTGAGCCAAACTCCGGGCTGGGACAAGCCATCACCTATATGCAAAATCACTGGCCGGAGCTGACCTTATTCCTTCGTGTTGCCGGCGCCCCGCTGGACAACAATTTATGCGAACAGATTTTAAAGCGGGCTATTCTCCACCGAAAAAATTCTTTGTTCTTTAAAACTGAACGCGGAGCTTTCGTCGGCGATGTGTTCATGAGCCTGATTCATACCTGCAGCCTTGCTAAAATCAATCCTTTCGATTACCTGACAGCACTTCAAGAACACCACACTTTGGTCCGAAAAAATCCCCAAGATTGGATGCCCTGGAATTACACAAAAGCTCTGCCTGCATCCAACGATTAATTGTACACTGAAACGATCTGAGCTATTTTCTTGATGCCATTGTATTGAAGTCGGTGGGGATTGGTCCAGCGTCGGTTCTGTCAGGATGGAAACCGCCTACGGCTTGCTCAATAAAAAAATTGAGTTACGCACGCCCGCCGAAAACACAC
>JAHEIW010000023.1:0-36157 GCA_024639185.1 Deltaproteobacteria bacterium
TTGATCAGCTTAACCATCATGGGCGTTCCCAATGATTTGTAGGCATTGGTGGCCGGGCTGTCTTTGGCTTCTGACGACAGATTCTTTGAAAATTCGCGCACCGCTTTTTCATCATAAAGCGGGCGTTTCTGATCGCCCTGAAACAAAATGCCTTTGAGTTGTTTGGCGCCCATGACCGTGCCGACGCCGGTTCTTCCCGCCGAACGCCAATAGTTGTTTTCGATCACCGCAAAACAGACCAGCTTTTCACCGGCGGGTCCGATGACCACCGCGCCTTTTTTCCGGTAACGATCATCGGATTTGCCGAAGCGTTCCATGACGGCATCTTCGGCGGCGTATGTTTCCATTCCCCAGATATCGCCGGCATCATGGAAATCAACCCCATCCGGGTGAATCGCCAGGACGCTGCGGTCGGCACATTTTCCCTGAATGACAATGGCATCAAAGCCGGTGCTGTCGATTGCCTCGGGCACCGTGCCACCGGAATAAGATTCCGAATAAAAACCGGTCTGGGGCGACTTGGTAAACACCCCGTAGCGGCACGACCCCCAGATGGTGCTTCCCCCACTGGGCCCGGTGGCAAATATCAAACAGTTTTCCGGGGATAATGGATCGACTCCCGGGGGATTGAGATCGAATAAAAGATGCGAGCACAATCCTTTGCCGCCCAGCAGGCTTTGCGGAATTTCATCGCCGAGGGCTTCGATTGAAAAATTCTTCTGACTTAAATCGATTTTTAATATGCGGTTGTAAAATCCGTGCATGTTTCCCCCTGCGATTGTCGGCGCATCAGTAATGGGCACGCCGACAATGGAATCCGATAAATGTCAACAAGGATTTAAGGTCGGTTGCCGCCTACGACTGTGCGAGGAGCTCTTTTACTTTCAAAACACCGTCCTGGGCATCTTCAGCATAGGCATCGGCTCCGATACGGGCTGCCCAGCGGGGCGTTACCGGAGCACCACCAACGATGGTTTTAAACCGATCGCGCAAACCGGCGCTTTTGAGCGCTTCTTCAATCTCTTTTTGCCGCGGCATGGTGGTCGTCAGCAGGGCGCTGGTGCCGATAATGTCGGCATTCACATTTTGCGCTTCTTCGATGATCTTATCGGTTTCGACATCGCGACCCAGATCATGCACGACAAACCCGTTGGCCCTCATCAATGAGACCACAATCGCCTTGCCGATATCGTGGACATCACCCTTGACCGTGGCAATGAGAACTGTCGTCTGGCTTTGCTGCTTTTCAGAGTCATCGGCGATAGCCTCGTTGACAATATCGGTGACCGTTTTCATGGTTGCGGCGGCTTTGATCAATTCCGGCAGAAACAATTGGCCGCGTCCGAACAAATCGCCTACGTGATTAATTCCGGGAATAAAGCCTTCCTTCAATAGTTCAAGCGGATCGGTGCCCTCAGAAATGACTTTTTGGGTCAGTTTGGCCGCCTCTTCCTTGTTCTGCTGAAGAATCAACTGTTTGGCTTCCTCAATGATCTTTTCATCTAACATGAACCTGTCTCCCCTGCGGCTGGGCTTTAATCTTAAATCCCAGCTTTGTTTTTAAAGCGGTTGACGCAATTGATATCGATATCCAGAACCTCGGCAATGCGGCACTTGGCTTCAATGCCCAGAGCATCGCCGGCCTGCGGCGAGATGACACCCAGTTTCAGATCCTGGCGCACTTCGGTCATGATGACCGGGTCGGCTATTTCGGTAACCGATAAACTTAATTTATTGGCGACATACTCTTTGGCTTCTTTAATTTTCATGCCGCGGGACATTTGCATGCGGGCGACCAGATCTCCGGAGGTCCGCATTCCGCCCATGCCCGAGGCGTGTGCGTGAGCAAGCGCCATGGCGAACGGATCGCCGACGCCAACCTACAAACCGTCCAGTCGACATATTTCCACCATGGCTTTGGACGCCCGGGAAACCGTGTCGATGGGGGGATGGTCGCAGGTGGGGACGGCTCCGACACCCATACCCATATTCGGGTGAATCGGAATTTTGGCGACTTCGCCAACCGCTTTGGTAAAGGTCACCACCCGCGCCACATTCCAGGGGGTGGACTCGGTCGTATTGGTATTGACCACCGGGCCATAGATGGTTCCGCCGGCTTTTTCGACCAGTTTAACCTGATCATGGGGGTACAGTCCGGCCAGCCGGGTGCCTTCAAATTCCAGACCGGCGTGCATGCCCAGGATGAATTCACCGGCCATACCAATCTCGACACACGTATGCGGATATTTTTCCTTTAACTGCTGGGTGGCCAGCAGGGCCGCCAGAAAATCGGCATCACCGGCGGCGCCCGTCGAGTCGATATTAATCCCGTCGGCCCCGCATTCAATCATGCAGCTACCCACAAAAACGATATCGCGGACGGCTTCTTTGACCGCCAGCTCGTGGGACGCCTGGGCTTCTTCGATTTTGCCTGCCGGCATCAGCTCGGCCGGATTCGGAAATGGGCCGTCGGGCTGGGAGTAAAGGCCCAGGTTGGGCATGGCGCCGTAAAACATGGGCGCATGCGTGGTTAAAAGGGCCTGCTCCATGACCGGTTGCTCAAAGGTAACGATGGGCTTGATGGGTTTGAAGCTGTAGTCCACATGGCAGAGCTCCAGGGTGTCGGCGCCCATGACCTTTTCGTAAATTTGCAGGCCCTGGATGCGCTCAACATTGAGCCCGTGGCGCCGGATTTTCACGTGGGCGCCGTCATAGGTCAAAACGATTTCCTGGCCGGGCTCCACACTGATGAACTTATAAGGGGAGCTAAAAATATCGAATAGATGATTTAGTTCATCTTCGGTTAACGGCGGAATCTTGCCACGGTCCGCCGCATCCTCGGTGCCGGCTTCCAGGTCTGCCCGCAGTTCACTTTCGCTCATTTCTGTGGGCGTCCCGTCACCGAAACGGGTAAAAATTTTTTCCATAATGTCCTCCCTTGTTCTTTTTTGCACTCAAGCGGTTTCTATGCTTGGGCGACGACCGTAAACATAAACCGTGGTATCCTCCGGGAGCGTGAGATTTAAAATTTCCTGTGAAATCTCATCCAACTCATCTACATTTAATTTAACCACAAGTAAGTGATGCTTTCCGGTTGGGTCGTGGTGTATTCCCTGGGTGATGACGGCTTTCTCATACCGCGTGATAAAAGCATCAGCCTCGCTGAAATCCGAACGGTCTCCCATGGTTCCGGTCTTTTCGAAAATGATATAATTGAAAGACGGATCCAGATTCTGTTTGATCTCAGCAAAGTTTGCCAAAATGGTATTATTGTTCTTGTTCATTGGTATTCTAAAGGGCCGCAAGCCCTTCCTCCATGATGGCAAAGCCCTGCTCCAGTTGTTCATCGGTGATCACAAATGGCGCCAGAATCCGAATGATATTACCGTAACTGCCGCAGGCCAAGATCACCAGGCCTTTCTGGTAGCAGAAGTTCACCAGTTGTTTGGCCTCATCGGTAGCCGGTTGTTTATTGTCTCCCTTGAGCAGTTCCAAACCCAGCATGGCGCCCAGGCCCCTGATCTCTCCGATCATAGCGAATTGCTGCTGCCACTTTTCAAACTGCGCTTTCATCTTTTCTCCTAAAACCGCCGCTTTTTCCACCAGGCCTTCTTCCTCGAAAACCTCCAGCACGGCCAGTGCAGCACGACATGCCACCGGGTTGCCGCCGTAAGTTCCGCCCAAACCCCAAGGGTGAATGGAATCCATGATCTCCTGTTTGCCGACGACGGCTGCCAGCGGCATACCGGCTGCCAGGCTTTTGGCCACCGTAATCAGATCCGGCTCAACATCCCAGTGTTCGATGGCAAACATTTTGCCGGTACGGCCCATACCGCTCTGAATTTCATCAGCCACGAAAAGAATGCCGTTATCCCGGCAGATCTTGGCAAGCTCCTGAAAATAGCCGGGTGGTGGTGCGATAAAGCCGCCCTCACCCTGTACCGGTTCGACAACCACCGCTGCCACCGCTTCAGGGTTGACGTGTTGAATAAAAAAATCATGCAGCTTTTCCGGGCCCACCTCATCGCCGAAAGGCATCCGATATACTTCCGGTGCGAAGGGGCCAAACCCGAATTTATAGGGTTTGACTTTGCTGGTCATCGTCATGGTCAGCAGCGTGCGGCCGTGATACGCATTTTCAAAAACAATGATGGCAGGTCTTTTGGTATAATAGCGGGCAATCTTAACCGCATTTTCAACCGCTTCAGCACCGGAGTTGAGAAAAACCGCTTTTTTGGGAAAATCGCCGGGAGTCACCTGACAGAGCTTTTCAGCCAGCGTTACCACCGATTCATAGGGATTGACCATAAAGCAGGTGTGGGTAAATTTTTCAGCCTGATCCTTTATGGCTTCTACGACTTTGGGATGGCTGTGCCCGATGTTCATGACCGCAATGCCGCCGGCAAAATCAATATATTCCTTGCCTTCGACATCCTTTATGATGGCCCCTTTGGCGGATTCGACATATAAGGGCGTCACACTCGCCACGCCATCAGAGACAAAGCGGCCTCTCTGTTCGTGCAACATTTCATTCTTTGCTGGAAGATTCATAGTTTTGCTCCTGTTCTGTAAATGTTTTAAAGAAACAAATAATGCTTAAACTTAACTTTGCGCGATGATTCGCCCAGGCCTTATGCCCCGGTTCGTCTGAGTCGGACGGAAGGGCGCCGCGTTCAAATATTTTGGCCTCTGGTCGTTTCGACCTCAGCTGCTCTGCCGAGCAAGCGCTTTCCCATTCTGTTCTTGAAAATGTTGAGATGCCCCAGGATCCCTTCCGGCATGAGTTTAATTGCCACAATCACAATCGCACCAAAAATCAGGAAACGATAGGCTTCTAACGGGCGCAAAAACTCATTTAGAAAAAGGATGATAAAACCGCCTAAAAAGGCGCCGGGAAATATACCCATGCCCCCGATAATCATCATGAGCATGACCAGCAAAAAGATATCCAGACCCAGTAACCGGGGCGATATGATGCCGGCATAATGGGCATAAAACCCGCCCATGATTCCGGTCAAAAAGGCCGAAAGGCCAAATACCAGCAGTTTGTATTTATATTCGTTTATGCCCAGAGTTTTGGCAAAGTCCTCGGAGTCGCGCAGGCCGATGAATCCTAAACCGACCGAGGAAAAAATGGTTTTATAGACGACAAGAAGTACCAGAAAGGATATCACCAAAGCCGTATAATACCACGGAATCAAATCGGTACGGGAAAACGTATATGCGCCTAAACTCAATTTTGGAATAGACATCAGTCCGGTGCTGCCGCCGGTGCCCAATGGGTCGGCCACTTTTATCATCGGCGCCACCACCAGGTGCAGCGCAAAGGTGATTAAAGCGATGTAGGCTCCTTTTAATTTCATGCACGGCAGGCCGATGAGGACACCCACGACCGCGGCCATCAATCCGCCAATCAAAATGCCCAGCCAGGGAGATATCCCCAGATATTTGGTTACCATGCCGGATGTATAGGCGGCCACGACGAAAAAACCAAACTGCCCAAAGGTGAAAATACCGGCATATCCCATGGTAAAATTCCAAACCGATGCCATCGCCCCCCAGACCATACAGGTGATGAGAATCCCAATCACGTACGCATCTTTGTAAAGAAACAGCGGCAAAATAAGCAAAACCAAGTACATGGCTAAAAAGATGATCAGCTCTTGTCTTATTTCTATTTTCATTATTCGACTTAACCCCAGGTTCCCATTAATCCAGAAGGTCGAAATGCCAGCACTCCCAAAAAGACCAAAAACCAGAAAGGCATCACCCATGTGGCGCCCAGGCTCCAGGAAACAAAAGACTCAAATATCGCCAAGATAAAGGCTGCATAGAGCGTTCCCCGGATGCTGCCCAGGCCGCCAAAGGCAACGATAACAAAGACCCGAAAAAAAGGGGCCCAGCCGCCGTGGGGGGTGATGAAATAGCGGGGCGCCAGCAGAATGCCGCCGGTTCCCACGAGTGCGGTTGACAATCCAAAAGTATAACTGAACACTTTTTTTATTGGAATCCCGACGATTTCAGCTCCGGTCATATCCTGGGAAATGGCCTGCATGCATCTTCCAATCCGGGTTTTAGAAAGAAATAAGCCAAAGGCGATCATCACCGTTACGGCGATAATCAGCATGGCCAGATCCTGCACGCTTAAAGTGAAACCAAACGGATTTATGGCGCCGTGAAACAGCGGCGGCAGCGGTTTGGCAAATCCGCCGAAAATGACCAGCGCCAGATTATCCATAAGAAAGGCCAATCCCAGCGTCACCATCATCGTAGTCACCTGCCAGTTTTTGCGCCAGCGCAGGGACCGTACCACGACTTTTTCGGTGCCCATTCCCAGGAAAAACATCGCCGGTACCACAATCAAAAAAACCAGCGGATAATTCATCCACGAAAATGTGGCAAATAAAATCCAGGCAAAATAGGCGCCCCAGGTAAAAAACGATCCGTAGGCAAAATTAAATACCCGCGATATGCCATAGATGACCGATAATCCGATCCCCATAATCGCATAGGCCGAGGCTGTCACAATCCCACTAATAATTACTTGAATGATCTGTTGAACCCAAATATTCATCGGTATGATCCACCTAGAAATACATCTTTAAGGTGTTCGTTCAGCAGGGCCTCTTCTCGGGGGCCATCAAAGACAATACACCCGTCTTCGATCAGACAGATTCTGTCTGCGAAGTCCACCACCTGATTGACATTTTGTTCCACCAGAAGAACGGTCATGCCGCTGGAGTTGATCTCATTGATCTTGTCAAATACTTCATTTCTGAGAATGGGGGCCAACCCGAAGGACGGTTCATCAATGGCCAGCAGCTTGGCACAGGACATAATACCTCTGCCAAGGGTTAGCATCCGAGCTTCGCCACCGCTGAGGGTCGCCGCATATCTGTTTTTGAATTCGCTTAACTGCGGAAATAAATGAAAGACGTATTCGAGGCTTTCCTGTTCTTTGGCCCGGGCATTCGTGTTATAGGCTCCGAGCTTCAGGTTGTCGAGAACGGTCATCTGGGGAAAAAGGTGCCGTTCCTCGGCCACGTAAACCAGGCCCATCTCCACGATTTTATCCGTGGCCGCACGGGTGATTTCGGCTGTATTAAAAACAATTTGCCCTGAGGCCGTGCGGAGCAGGCCACATATTGTTTTCAGCAAGGTGCTTTTCCCATGCCCGTTGGGCCCGACTACCAGGAAAAAATCACCCTGATTGACTTTAAAGGAAATGTCTCGGATGGCATGAAATTCGCCATAATAGGTATTGATGTTCTTCAATTCGAGCAAAACGTTTCTCCTAACCCAAATAGACTTCTTTCACTTTTTCATCTTCCATGACTTCCGCCGGGGGGCCGGTACGAATCTCTTCCCCGTAGTGCAGGATCATCAGGCGATGAGAAAGCTCCTTTAGCACTTTCATCAGGTGCTCGATGATAATGACGGTGATATTCCATTCCTGGTTGATCTTGCGGATGAGTTTAATGAGCGGATCAATCTCCGCCGGGCTCAGACCGCCGATGGGCTCATCGAGCAACAACAGACGCGGCTGAGTCGCAAGTGCGGCTGCGATCATAATCAGTTTCTTATGAAACAGATCCATATTCTCCGCGATGGCGGTTTTGTCATCCTGCAACCCAACGAAATCTAAAGCCCGGTGGATAATCTCCGCTTCATTGCCATCCTTTAGGTGTTTGTTGCCAAAATGCGCGCCAAATCGGACATTGCTAAACACATCGAGGGTTGAAAAGATCTGCGGGATTTGAAGTGTCCGTGCGATCCCTCTGTGACAGATCTGATAGGGTTTAAGGTTGGTTACATTTTTATCTTCGAAACGCACTTCGCCGGTCCCCTGTAAAAAACCGGTGATCAGGTTAAACACCGTTGTTTTACCGGCTCCATTGGGTCCGGCAATACCAAACACCTCGCCGGCGGGAATCTCAAAGCTTAAATCATTGACCGCCAGCATGGCGCCAAAGGCTTTCGAAAGATTCCGGACCTGAAGGATGGGGGCTTGCGCCCCCACCCGTTCATCTTTCGAATTGGTATTTGCGGTAGACGCCATTACTGAGCTTTTGGCCACGGCTTTTTCAGCCACGGCGGCAGCTGATAGGTCGACATTTGTTTGCTGCCTAAGTTGCGCAGCACGAGTTTGCCGTTTTCGGCCTGAAACAGATTGACCGGTAACAGATCGTCCCCGGCTCTTGCAGCCTGGCGCGGGTTATTAAAATCGTACACCCCGCCGATACCTTTGTAGCGGTTGGTCTTCATGGTGGTCGATACGGCTTTGTAATCTTTCACATCACCGACCTTTTCAACCGCCGCCGCCCAGGCCATTACGCCATCATATACACAGGGCACAACGCTGAATGGCATGCTATCGGTTTTAAACATTTTTTTGTATCTGGTTTCGAGAGACCGGCCTTCAGGCGTCGCTTCGGGTGGAATCGCCAAAGCCGCATAGCCGGTAAAACCATCGGCATATTTGCTGGCGATCTCCATAAATGAGGGGATGGAAACGGCATAGCCCAGGTCCACCAGAGAATTGGTCGGATTCTGAAGATATTGATCTGCAAATGCAGCAATGCTTTCAGGGGCGTAGATGCTCAAAAATACCAGAGCGGGGTCATGAGCCCGAATTTTTGTCAGGATGGGTCCCCAGGCATTGGTGGCTGCGGGTGTTTGTTCATATATCACCAGGTCTAAGTTGTACTGTTTGGCCTGTTCTTTTAAAGCGCCTGCGATTTTTTTGTCCCAATCATATTCACTGTAAACCACGGCCATCTTCTTGTTGGGCAGTTTGTAGCCAAAGCCCATGAAGGTTTCGATGGTTTTGGAGACGTACGCCGGCTCATTATCACCGGCCTGAAAGACATTCCAATACTGAGAGGGCTCATCTTTAACCATACCCGTGGCAACAGTGGAAGCATTGTTGTTAATGTAAGGAACATCATACTTTCCAAAAGCCTGTACATCCGGTCCCATTGCATTGCAGGCGGTGACGACCAAATCAACTTTTTCTTTGACGACGAGGACTTCTGCCGCCGAAATCAGCTTTTCTGGCAGCATATCTTCGACATCAAACGAGATAACTTTGAGTTGTCGCCCCAAAAGCCCGCCCCGGGCGTTAATATCGGCCACAGCCATTTCCGTCGCATTCAACATCACATTGCCGTCAGAAGCATAATAACCCGTGAGCGGGTTGGGTGCGCCCACTTTAATCGGTTCTGCCGCCATTGCCTGGACGCTAAATAGAACCGTAACAACTAAAATTGCAATGATAAAAAGACGATTCGCTTTCATCAGTTTGTACTCCTTTTTTAAGTGTTTCTTATTGATAGCATAAAATTTACAATCAAATGAATAATTGCTCAGCTACCCCTAAAATCTGTATTCGTTCATTTGAATGTGTCCCTGATTACCTGCCCCCTGAAACGCGAATCCTATCTCACCTCCTTTCTTTCGGTTTTCCTCTATGTTAGCGCTTTATAAGCCAATTACTTGAGGGGTCGGGGAGTTTTTCCATCCAACCCCTGATAATAACGGAATGAATTATCAGCAGCGAAATCGTGCACTGTCTGAAGGGTTTAGGGAGCGTTGCGAAAGAACAGCAATGACCCCAAAGCCACGGTGAGGCGCAAATTTGATTTTAGGTCTAACCCATTATTTTCTATTTGAATTCTGTTCTTTCGCTACACTCCCTTAACCCTGAGTTTGCACGCTGAAGTCGCTGATATTTCATTCCGCCGTCAATTTAAGGAAAACTCCCCGACCCGTCAATTACTTATCTCCGGCGAAGCTGCTTCATTGGCAGCCTTCATGATTCGCCGTTTTCCGGCTAAGTTGCGATTCCGAGCTCCGCCAGCTTCTTGGTAGAGGGGATCCCCTTGGCGGTCCAGCCCCGCAGCTTGTAATATTCCGGCAGCATTTTATCCAAGCGCACCACCTGGCCTTTTCCGGGGCCTTCGGGCATCGGTTCTTTGAGCATGCGTTTTGGCAGGATGTCATCTTTGGCTGTCAGGCCGGCCTTGAGATTGAATATTCGCTCTAAATTATAGATGCGCTCGCCGGTTTTCAGAAAACCCTTCAATCCGCCGAATTTCAAACCGGTCCCTTTCTCCATCAGATTGATAAAGACATCGGCATCCGGTGAACCGATAACGATAAAGTTGCAGATCCCCGATGAATCGATCATGGTATAAAAATCCTGGACCTTTTTGGCCACTGCCGGCTTGCCTTTGGTCGTGAAACGATCTAAATTATCACCGGTTTTGACAATACCCATCAGCGAGATACCGAAAAATTCGACACAATGCACTTCGTTGCGAATGTGGCATCCGCCCCGGTTTGAAGTGGCATAGGCCAGGGCAAAACCCTGCCCCCCTCTGGGGTCATAACTGGGAAATTCCAGTTTTTTGGCAGTCATGGACATCTCGGGATGGCCGTATTTTTTCGCCAGGCGATAGGACCCTTCAGCGAGCGCATCACCAAAGCCTTCGCGCCGGGCGGTCTTTTCCACCAGTTCAACTACCGCTTTGCCGTCCCCGAAAGCCAATTCGCCACCGACATCTTTTTTGGTCAGATAGCCTTTTTCAAAAAGTTCCATGGCACAAGCAATCGTAACGCCGGTGGAAATCGTGTCCATGCCCATGCGGTTGCAAATGTAATTGGCCTGGATAACGGCTTCGGGATTGTCGACCCCGCAGGCGGATCCGAGAGCTCCCAAGGTCTCATATTCGGGCCCTTCTCCCGCGCCTTTGAATTCTCCCTCCGGAATACGCGTTACCCGGCCACAGGCCAGCGGGCAGCCGAAGCAGCCCTTGGTTTTGGCGGCACCTCTGAGGTTGTATTTGGCAATCACCGCGCCGCCGATCTTGGCGGCCCCCTCAAATACGCCGGTCTGATAATTTCGAGTGGGCAGCAGACCGACCTCGTTTGAAAACTCAACCACATCTGAAGTGCCATACTGCCCCAAAACCTCGGACATGTACGGGTCATGAAATTCCTTAATGGCATCCAACACCGCGGCCCTGAATCCTTCGGGGTCGGCGACTGTCACGCCCCCGGTGCCTCTGACCGCCACGGCCTTAAGGTTCTTGGATCCCATCACCGCGCCCACGCCCGATCGTCCGGCAGCGCGACCCGTGTCGTTCATAATGCATGCAAATTTGACCCGTTTTTCACCCGCCGGCCCGATACAGGCCACCTTGGCTTCCGCATCCGTTTCGGATAGAATCGCTTCGGTGGTTTGTTGTGTTTCCAAGCCCCACAGATGCTTGGCTTTGCGAATTTCGATGCTGTCATTTTCGATCCACAGATAAACAGGCGTTTTGGCCTTGCCTTCCAGTATGACCATGTCGTAACCCGCATATTTGAGCTCAGCACCGAAATATCCCCCGGAGTTTGAATTGGCGATGGCTCCGGTCAAGGGAGACTTGGTTACAGCGGTGTAGCGGCCGCCCGCCAGAGCACCGGTGCCGGTCATCGGGCCGGTGGCCATGATGAGCTTGTTGCCGGGACTCAATGGATCAACTTTGGGATCGATCTCATCGTAGAGGTATTTAATCCCTAAGCCGCGTCCGCCGATATAATCATGAGCACTTTTCTGATCTAAATCCTCAACCGATACAGCGCCCTTGGTTAAATTCACTCTTAAAATCTTACCCACCCATGCGTCCATTAGTCTTCCTCCTTCTGATGGTAGATTTTTTTTGCATATGCCCGGCATTTGCGAACATTGGTCAATTCAACGTCTTTAAATTCCAGTGCATTGGGGACGCAAAATTCGACACACTCGGGTTTGCCGCCGCACAAATCGCATTTTTGCACGATTCCTGAGCTCTGGTAGGTAATCGCACCAAAAGGACAGGCCATCGTGCACATCTTGCACCCGACACACTTTTCCGGATCCACCAGAACCACATAAGCCTCATTGACTTCATCCGCAGAAATCGCACCGGTCGGACATACTTCACCGCAGAAAGGTCTGTTGCACTGGGTACAAACCATGGGGACATAGAAGGCGTCTTCGGTAAAGATACTGACCTGAATGTTGGATTTGGCTGGATTGTATTCGCCGTGATGTGCGAACGAGCAGGCCAATTCACAGTATCTACAGCCCGTGCATTTATCCAGGTTAACGATCAGCGCCTTTGACATTTTACACTCCTTTCTCTAAAAAGTGGCTTCAAAATCCCATCTCCCCGCTCAATGGAGCGGGATTTCGCTTCAAATTGAACGATAATTTAAGGGGCTCAAAAGGCCCCAATGGCTGCGTTTCCCCGCAAATTGAAATGTCAATTTATCGCGGCAAGATGCCGCTCCCACCGTGTGTACTAAAGATTAATGTATAACCAATGCAATAGCTAAAAATTAGTGGGAGTGGCTTCCAGCCACGAGGTGTGCTCCACTTTCAATTCGGGCCTGCGGCAAGCTCAGCCGAGCCGGGACGCCTTGCCTTGTTGAACACCTCAAGTTTAAGAGATCAAATGTGAAATCCCGCTTTCAAGCGGGGAACCTGACCTGAGGCTCTGAAACCACTTTTATTTAAAATTAATTCTAAAATATGCATAAAACACAATGAGAAGATGAATTTATAACTGCTGTGCCCAAGGGTTTACGGTGTTGATTAAAGGGTGAATCAGTTTTCAGCCCCCCGCCATCGGCATGAACAAACTGACTTTATCGCCGTCTTTCAGTTGTTGCTGCTCTTTGCTGTGCAGGCCATTGATCAAAATCATTTTCGGTATGTCTGCTGAAAGTTTGATCTTGTCCCGCAAGACATCCCCCACAGCGATGTCATCCTCAACGGAGATTTCAAAAGGGTCACCCGTCTTTATTCCCGCAGGTAAAAACGACTTAAAGCCGTGGTGGATTTTAACGCTGACCGAGATCATCGTATCCTTATAACCGTCTCCGCACATAGTGGAATCTATCTTAAAAAACGTTACATTATGGTTCAGTCATCAGGCTTCTGGCCTCTGGTCACTGGCTACTGGCAAGCCTGCGACGAGCTCAGCCGAGTCGAAGCCAGAAGCCAGCAGCCAGACTAGAGGAAGTGTCCGGTTTTTTCTGAGAACCAATCCCCATATCTGACGGGCGATCTGACCATTTGATCCCGCTTTTCTCGAGGGATCCTGACGCGATTTCTGATCAGGCTGGTGATGACCCCGATATCGGCCACCGCATCCATTAAGACGGCGCCAACCAATTCGTCATTCCTATTCCAGACCAGTTTGCGATACCGTAACTTGGCCGGATCTTCGCAGACCACTTCTTCAAAGTCGCCATTATCCGGATTGGTGATGCCCACCGATGCCACGGCACTTCCCAGAAAACCGCAGATATTGCTGCTAAGGCCCTCGTTTTTATCCATGCCGCCAGCCATGTTGATGCCGGCGGTGCGTCCCTGGGAACAGGCGCTGGGCCAGGTGGCAATCACCTGTCTTTGCCCGGTGATTAAATTGAGTCCCTCGGCAACATCGCCGGCCGCAAACACATTGGAAATACGGGTGCGCATGGTCTCGTCCACGATGATGCCATAATTGACTTCAATATTCGTTTCGGTAACCAGCTGCGTATTGGCGCTGACGCCTTTGCCGATAATAACAGCGTCAGCCTCGAGACTTTTACCTGTATTCAGGGTAACACTTAATTTATTTTTGGCTTTTTCAATGGACACGGCGTGGGTTTCAAACAATATGGACATGCCGCACTGCCGGATACCCTGGCAGACATTTTCAGCGCAGGATGGATCCACATTGCGCGAAAGCGGTTGCCGGGAGCCGATGACGATTTTAATATTGCGATCTTGGCGATATAGCGCGTTGGCCGCCTGTAAACCGATCAGACCGCCCCCGACGATGACAATGTCCTTCATCGCAGCGGCGGCGGCGACCAGTTTATCGGCATCATCAACGGTCTTGAGGGTAAATACGCCTGCCAACTCTTCGCCCGGTATTCCCAGCGGCTTGGCCGAAGATCCGGTGGCAATCAGCAGATTGTCATATTCTAAAATGTCTTTGCTGGCGAGGTGCACCTGCTGATGATGCGGGTCAACCCGTGTAGCTGGGTTATTCAGAATCAGTTTAATATCATTGTGTTCATAAAAATTCTGATCAGCCAGAAACAAAGCTGACCGCCTTATCTTTTGGGCAACATAATAGGTAAGCAGGACAGGTGAGTAGGCATAATGCTTCTCGGCAGAAACCAGGGTAATTTGGCTGCCGGCCTCATTTTCACGAATGGCCCTAACCGCATTCAGCGCAGCCGCACTGTTGCCAATGATTATATGCCTTTGGCGCTTGCGGAAGCCTCTCTGGTTCATGGCAATCAAACCTATTCATGGTAATTTGAGGGAAATGAGAATATCGAAATGGGTGCTAGCATCATTACAGTCAAACAAAATGCATGCCAAGGACTGAAAGATTAAATATTTAAAATAAATATAATAAGTTATAGGATTTTTGGTAAAGTAGTCACTATAATTTCGATGCGAAATTGCATCGATGTATGGATAAAACACTAAGATTCTATCAAATTTAACGATGCAATATAGCATCAATTTTAAAAATATAATATATGAAATCTTTCCTTATAGTTATACAAACTATGATGCAATATGGCATCGTAATTAAACGCAATGTGCTGCTAAATCATCTTAATCAATTGTATTCTTATTCTTTATTCATTTGGGGACTTTTGATTGATTTTTGTTGCCGTTGAATATAAAAACGGTTGTAACTCCTATTGAAAGGAAATCACCATGGCTAAATATGGAACCAAGGCCGGGTTCGCGTCAATGGCATCCAGCGGACTGAAATTATTGTCCAATGATGAGCTTGATACGCTGCATTATGCCACTCTTCAGGTACTCCAAAAAACGGGCGTCAGGGTTGAAAGTCAGCAGGCAGCTGATTTGTTCCTGTCCGGCGGCGCCACGGTGCAAAAAAGTGATGGGTATTCCCTGGTAAAAATCCCAGCCCACCTGGTAGAGGACAGTATTCAATCCGCTCCCAGTAGCATTACGTTTTACGGCCGGACGCCCGAAGATGATTTTGTGGCCGAGCCCAATCGTTTCAGTTTCCAAAACGTCGGTGTGGTTCCCAGTGTGATCGATTTGAAAAGTGGTGAAATGCGGCCGTTCGCCAAACAGGACAGTGCCGATGTTGCCAGACTATGCGATGCTCTGGATGAAATCATGGTCTTTGAACGCGCGGGGCTGCCGACCGATTGTCCGGCTGATAGCATCCAGCTGCACAACTACGAAGCCATGCTGGCCAACACCTCCAAGCACATTTTGGGTTGCGCCGGCAGTGTCGAAAAATTTAATCTGATTGTTAAGATGGCGGCGGCATGCTGCGGCGGCCCTGATATGTTCAATCAGCACCCCTGCATTACCATGAATTTAACGGTCAGCTCCCCGCTGTTCATCGTGGCGAGCTGCTCGGATATCGCCATGGCAGCTGCCCGCCAGGGTGTCAATGTGGTCGGTATTTCAATGACCATGGCCGGGGGGACCTCACCGGTAACACTGGCCGGGACGTTGGTGCAATCCAACGCCGAGATTCTCAGTTTGCTGGTGCTCAACCAATTGGCCAATAGAGGGGCGCCGTATACCTATTCCCAGACCAGCGTGATGATGGACCTTAAAACCGGCCTGGGCGCGCTGGGTGCCCCCGAAACCGGTCTAATCAATGCGGCCAGCGCCCAGTTAGCCCAGTACTATCGATTGCCCTGCTGGGTCGGCGGGGCCGGGTATAACGACAGCAAAACCGTTGATGCTCAGGCGATCCTTGAAGGTACCATGAACGCGATGTTTATCGGACTTAGCGGTGCAAACCTGATTATGGGTGGCGGCAGCATTAACTCCATTCTGACTTTTGATTATGCCAAAATGGTGATCGACCATGAAATGTTCCGTTACATCCGCAAACTGATCGAAGGCATCCGGGTAAACGAGGAGACGCTGGCGCTTGATGTGATCGATCAGGTGGGCCCCGGCGGCAATTTTCTGACCCATGATCATACGTTTGATCACATGCGCGCCAGGTCTGCGGCCGGTCTTTTTTGCCGCACGGGTTTTGAGCAATGGGTGGACGCCGGCCGCAAAGGGATGTATGAGCGAGCCAGAGAAAAAGCAACCGAGCTGCTGTCCAATCATAAACCTAAGGATTTGCCCGGTGGCGCTGCCGATCGCATGAGGGAAATCGTCGCTGCCTATGAAAAGGAAAAGGGCATTTAAAATCAATTTGGTTGAGCACCCTGTTTCGTTTCCAGTTAGTCCGCCGCAGGCGGATTAAAAAAGATATTTTTTCTCGTTTATCGGGCTCAATCCGCCGGAGGCGGGCTTAATCCCGTTATACGGGGACCTTCGGCCGGCTCAACTAATAGATGACCGGCTATTTTATAAGCTGTTTTAATAAGACGCGAGCACTCTCGTTCCCTAACTTTGCTGCAACCTCCAAATTTTTAATCGCCTGTTTTTTATCCCCAAGTTTGTAGTAAGCCACTGCCCGGGTTAAATAGGCCACAGATAAGGTTACATCTAAATCAATGGCGATTGAAAATGCATGAATTGCTTTTTGATAATCACCAGATTTATATAAATCGACGCCCTTTGTGACCCAATCGCTTGCATTCGATCTGCCGATTGGCCCGTCATTTTTTACGGGCGCTTTGAAAGTTGGGAACCCGAATCTGCATACGGTCCCGCCTTCCGCATTCATCTCAGCGCGATGAGGGCATTTTTCCCAGTCCAAATTATTGCCCTTAGCCCGGGGTCTCTTCGTCCACAGTACAGGAACGGTCACCATGCCGACGAGAAATAACATCGACACCGGATAGACAGCCATGGAAAAAATCCACTTCTCAATGGCAAATAGATTGATAAGGGTGCCGAGAGAAAACAAACTCCACGCCACCTTGCTTTCAGTTTCGGGTTGGTACCAAACTTTTTTTAAAGTGGGCAGCGTGCCGAGAAGATTAATAAACAAATTAATCAGCAGGGCGCTCATCGGTGAATTGAAAGCCCACCATAACACCAGGCTAATGGCTGCGCCAATCAGGCATCTGCGGTCAAAAGGCGTCCACCCGCCGACACCATGTCTGATGGAAAGGATAAATACAATCGTTGAGCCAATCACATACCCGATAGGTGCCAGAAAGGCATAACTGGCACCGGCCTCTCGATAGCTCAACGCAATGATGGTACTGACAATCGCCCAAATGATCCAGCTGGCCCGATTGGGCTTTGTCTCCTTTCGCAATATCGACCGTATATAAGGAGCATATGCCGCAAGCGATATGATGCCGGCTAATTTGCCGGCAATCGATGCGATTTCATACATGCAAAAGCCTCATGGAAACCTATTATTAGCTGACCTCAGCCAAAAGCGGATCAAATGTTTCTAAAAAATGATCGACCTCTTCTTTCTGGATTATTAAGGGAGGATCGATGCGAAATACAGTCAATCCCGGGCGCTTTGCCAGAATAAGCCCTTGCTGAATACACCGCCTATACAAATCCGACAAGACATCGTCTGTCAGTCGATCGCTGAACTCAATTGCAATCATCAACCCCCGGCCCCTGATTTCCTGGATTATGGCATATTTTTCAGCCAATTGCTTCAGTCGCTCATACAGGTATTCGGTAACCGTTTTACTCTTTTGAATTATTTCTTCTTCTTGCAAGGTTATGATAACGGCCTTTGCGGCCGCGCATCCGAGCGGATCGTTCTGGTGGGATTGGAAGTAATAAAAACCCATCTTGCTCAACCGCTGGATGATTTCGGGCGTCATCGCAATCGCACTGACCGGATAACCATTGCCCAATCCTTTACCGACGGAGACAATATCCGGGCTGATGTCATAATGTTGAAACCCGAACCATTTGCCGGTGCGTCCGAGCCCGGTTGTGATTTCATTTATCTGGATGAAGCCATCTTGCTGGCGGATAAATTTGACTACATTTTGAATAAATGCTTTTGGCGGAAACCGGACAAGTCCCGATGAACTGCCGGGTTCAAACACAAACCCTCCGATACGGCTGAAGGGTATTTCGGAAAAATAAGAACATTGCGGGTCACAGTCTTCTGATGAGTTGCAGGTCGCACAGCGCTGCCAGTCAAACAGAACCCATTCGTCGGCCTGTTTTTTGCCGGCCGAACCATAGGATCCCAGAAAAGAGTCTGAAAGCGTAAGCACCAGCGGTTTGCCCGAAATCTTTCGCAGAACCTGAACACCGAATTCCACCGCCTCACTGCCCGAGCTCAAAAAGACGCACTTGCCGTCCGGCAGGTTTAAAATTTCCAGTAGGGCCTGCGATGTCTCTTCAATAATGGGATTGCCATAGGTGTACCCGGAATGCATGATCTCATCGGACTGCGCCCGGATGGCAGCATTGATTTGAGGATGGCAATGGCCCAGCGGCAGGCACCATATTCCCGATTCCAGATCGAGATATTTGCGACCTTGACGGTCATACAGGTAACAGCCTTCACCTTTAACAATATCCGGCAGAACCAGCGGATGTTTATTGCACCAGAGTACGTGGTCCATAGGGTATCGTACCTTCCTTTGATTATGGGCGAATTTTTATAAACGTTAATGTTTTTCTTGAGAATGTCTCATAATAGCAGTTCGTGCAATTCTTCGTGGCTGAAAGCCACTCCCACATCTCTTGGTCAACTGTGGGAGCGGCATTTTGCCGCGATATTCGAATATCTTGAATCGGTTTGAATCCGGTTCTTTTAAACAGCCCGGTGTTACGGTTACCATACCAGATCGTGCTTTTTCATTTTGCGCACGACCGTCGATTGATTGATGCCCAGAAAACGGGCCAGCTCTCGCGTCGTTTTATAGCTGGTCATGGCGTTTTGCAATATTCTTTTTTCATAAGCGCGCGTTTCTTCAATTAAACTCATCTGGCCGCTGGGTGTTTGACCGTTTTGGATGTGCTCGCGAAGCGGCATTTTCAAATTCCTTAAAATATATTCGTCCAACAAATCCGTTTCGCTCATCATGACAGCCATTTTAATCACGTTTTTAAGCTCGCGAACATTCCCCGCAAAGGAATACGCTTTTATGTGATCCATGGCCTCAGAAGAGATTCGTCGCTTGAGGCCGTATTGCTGATTGTATTTGTCCATGAAATGATTGACCAATTCGAAAATATCGTCCGGTCTGGCGCGCAGCGGGGGTATTTTCATCACAAACGTGTTTAAGCGAAAAAATAAGTCCTGCCGGAATTTGCGCTGACGGCTGCGAGCCTCGAGGTTTCGGTTGGTGGCCGCAATGATCGTGCAGTCCACCTGTTTGGGTTGAATACCCCCCAGGCGCATAATTTCATGATCATCCAGGTATTTTAGAAGTTTGGCCTGAACCGAGTGGGGCAGGTCGCCGATCTCATCTAAGAAAAGGGTGCCTTCATGGGCCAGCTCGAAAAGCCCGATTTTGCCGCTCTCCCGGGCACCGGTAAAGGCCCCTTTTTCATAGCCGAAAAGCTCGGCCTCCAGCAGGCTTTCGGGTAGCGCCGCACAGTTGATCTGGATAAAGGGCTTTTTTTTGCGATCACTGGTTTGATGAATGAATTTTGCTAAAAGCCCCTTGCCGGTTCCGGTTTCGCCTAAGATGAGAATATTGGAGGCCTCCATTTTGGCCAGTTTAACTGCGATCCGCAGTATCTGGTTCATCTCTTCGCTTTCGGCGATGATTTCTTGTTCCTTCAGCTCCCGGAGGCTTAACTCAACAAGCTCGTCTTTGAATCTTTGGGTTTCCATGCGCGTTTGTGCCAGTTGCTCTTTCATCGTATTCAGCTGGGTCATGTCGCGTTCATTGACCACTACCAGAGAAATACGCCCCTGCTCATCAAAGACCGGTGTTCCGGTAACCAGCAAATACTTGTTTGTCTTTTTGAGGTATTGCAGCAGGCTGACCTGTCGACCGGTTTCCAGTACCTCCAGGGTTGCCGATCGATCGATTAAACCTTCTGCAACGATTTCACGAACATTTTTGCCGACAACATCTTTGGCTCTGATGGCGTTGATCTTTTCAGAGGCCCCATTGATATTGATAATTTTTCCGTTGCCGTCACACAGCCAAATGCCATCAGATGAAGATTTAAAAATGGCTTCAAGTTGGACATTCAATCTTCGATAGGATTCCAGCTGCTGGGCTGAATCTTCGAAGTCCTGCAATTTCTGAAAATGTCCCATCGCTCCCAGCATGCCCTGTTCGTCTGTGACGGGTGTGACACTGACGACTAGGCTTATTTTTTTACCGACAATGTGGCGGCCCAATTGCGGCTTACCGCTTTCGAGGCATTTGATGATCAAGCGCCCAGTCATCGGTAAAACCGCCTTAATGTGGGAGCCGATAACACCTTTTTGATCCAATTGCAGAATGGTTGTGGCCTGTTTATTGATTAAAACGATGTCCCCGTTCGCATCGACGGCAATCACACCGTTGCTGGTCGAGTTAACGATATGCTCATAGGTTATTTTTTTCGCCATGGGGTCCTCAATCCGTTAATGGGTGAATCATTCATTGGGCTATTGCGCCTTGACCGCGTTTGGCAGCGCGATCAGGTGCTAAAGATTTTGGGTAGCAGTTAATACGTCACAGGTCAAACGATTGGGTCCTGTCTTTCCAACTGTTCTATGGTTGGAAGTGCTTTCAATGTAGAGCAGCGACTCAATCTGGACACCGAGTGATTCGTTTTTGAATCATTTTTTTGTGATTTTTTTATGAACACCTAAATCGTTACACAGGTTGTGAGATATATAATTAACTGTCTTTTCCGTACAGTGTTTTCCAAATAGCGGAAATGAAGTTGATGCATTTATGAATCATTTTGCAGAAGGCACGGTTCTCGGTAATCATTTCTGATCTGGTATCCAAGCCCATTTCGTGAAGCGCTTCAATGTTAACACAACGATATAATTCTATTTATCGTCATAGTAAACCTGCTTGGCAACCGTCGGCCCTAAATGCTCTATGGTCAGTAACAAAATGAATACCGATGGCTCCTTTTTTGCAGTGGCATGAAAGATTATGTAAATATTTTATAAATAAATTACATTCAATCATTTAACATAAAATAAAAATTATAATTTTCTTGAAAAAATTGTCGCATTGGTGATAGGTGGAGTACTATGTATGAGCGGATGCATCTGTTGAGTGAAGAAGATTTCAACAAATTACATCAGGCCACTCTGGAGATTTACAAGGATGTGGGTGTTGCCTTTCATGAACCCGAAGCACTGGAGATCTTCAAGGGGGCCGGTGCGCGCATCGATGGCAATGTGGTTTTTATCGGAGAAGACCTCGTTGACAAAGCGCTGGAATCAGCGCCTTCTGAATTTGTAATCGAAGGGCGCAATCCGGATAAAAGTGTTACCATCGGGGGCGACAACCTTGTCCTGGCGCCCGGTTACGGCAGTCCCTTTATGATCACCAAAGACGGCGAGCAAAGAGAAGCCGTCATGGACGATTACGACAATTTCTGCAAGCTGGTGCAGACGTCCAAATACGTCGATATGAATGGCTGCCTGATGGTCGAGCCATCGGATCGGCCGGCGGAGACCGCGCATCTGGATCAGGTTTTTTCCAATCTTGTTTTATGTGACAAACCCTGCCTGGGCAGCTCGGTATCGCGCCAGGCGGCCATTGATTCGATTGAATTGGCCGGCATCGCCTGGGGCGGCAAAGACAAAATTAAAGACCGGCCCGTTTTGATGGGCATTATCAGTTCACTTTCACCGCTGCAATATTCCGCTGAAATGGCCGGTGCTCTGATCGAATATGCGCGTTACGGACAGGCGAATATGGTGGCGCTTTTGATGCAAGCCGGTGCCACCGGCCCGGTAACGCTTCCCGGTCTTTTAGCGGTTCAAAATGCAGAGGTTCTGGCCGGGATCATTCTGGCGCAATTGGTGAATCCCGGGTCTGCGGTTGTTTACGGGACAACTTCAACGATCACCGAGATGAGAACCGGCGCGCTTGCCATCGGGGCGCCCGAACTGGCCATGATTCAAAATGCCACCATGCAGATGGCCCAATTTTATGGCCTGCCCAGCCGGGGCAGCGGTGGCCTCACCGATGCGCATTTCCCTGATATGCAGGCCGGGATCGAGTCCACCTTTGCGCTCTCCCAAACCATCCTGAGTGGTGCCAATTTCATTTTACACGCCTGCGGCATCCTGGGCTCTTACATTGCCATGAGTTACGAAAAGTTTCTGGCGGATGAAGAGCTGTGCGGGATGCTGCGACGATTCTTAAAACCGCTCGACGTGAGCGATGATCGCATCGATTTGCCCACCATCAAAGAAGTGGGCGTTGGCGGCGAATACCTCACCCATGAGCGCACCTTCGAACATTGCCGCTCCGAATTTTATCTGCCCGCTATACTGAGCCGCACAGATTACGAATCCTGGGCGAATGCCGGCAAAAAAACGCTGAAAGAATCAGCCACGGCGCTGCTGGAACAAAGACTTGCACAATACGCAAAACCTGACATAGATTCAGATATCGAACAGATGCTCTCTGAATACGTGACGAAACGCAAAAATGAATGAACAGTGAATCATGAAAAGGAGGTGATACCCACAGCAGTCATTGATATTGGATTTGGAAAGAAATGTGCTCAGCCGCCATATCCTTAATTTTAAGTGCGATTTGTTTTGGGATGGATAGATGCTCAGCATAAATTTGATTAACCGAGGATACAGAAAAAGGAGGATTCACGATGCGCACAAAACGCTTTCTATTAGTCGCTATTGCTACATTTTTTCTGATTTCATTTGTGGCAATGAATGCTGGCGCGGAAAAGGTTCTCAAGGTGGGGCTGATGGGACCGTTTACCGGCCCGGCCGCCCAATCCGGCAACAGTATAAAGAATAGTCTGCTGATGAAACTGGAAGAGGCCGGCAACAAGGTCGGTGACTACAAGCTGGAAATCATTTTTATTGATTCCCAGAGTGATCCAGCCAAAGCGACCGGCGCCTACGTTGAAGCCATCGAAAGAAAAGGCATGCAGGTCGGTCTGGGCGGTTGGCACAGCTCGGTGGCCATGGCCGTTGTCGACCAGGCCATGAAATATAAAGTCCCCCACATGGGTGGCATGGGTGCCGCCGAAACCATCACCGATAAGATCAAAAGCGATCCCTCATACAAAGGCTACTGGTTTAAATTCTGGAGTTATCCGGCTCTTGAAACTGCGATCTACTTCGATTTCCTAAACTGGGCTGCTGAGAACACCAAGTGGAAACCCGCAAAGAAGGTTGCTGCCCTTTGTGCAGAGGAAACTGACTGGGGCCGCGACTGGAATAAGGCCGCCAAGGCTAATCTCAAAGAAAATGGCTGGGAAATCGCGATGGAGGACTACACCCAGATTGGCCAGACGGACTTCTATCCTTTGCTGAGCAAGTACAAAAGTGCCGGCGTCCCGCTGGTGACGATCACCAACACCGCCGCCGCCTCCGTCTCCGCCTATATTAAACAAATGAGAGAAGTCGGATTAAAGGCGCTTCCCATCGTCGATGGTCTGGGGTGGGTCGGCAACTGGTATGAGCTGACCGGGCGGAGCTCCGATGGGATCATTGATAAGAACGTCATATTCACCCCCCGCTCCGCGCCTTACCAGAAGAAGTTCGAAAAACTCTACAAGTTCAAACCGGCTGCCTCGGCCGGCGGTATCTCCTACGATGCGGCCGGTATGTTTCTCAAGGTGCTCAACCGAACCCTTGAGAAGCACGGCAAGCTGGACAGCGAATCGATCCACGAAGTCATGTTGAGTGAAATGATTCCCGGCAAGCTGACCTACGGCTATGATGACGGCGCCATTATGATGAAGGAATACAAATTCACCGAAGAGATGTATCCGGATCCGGTGACGGATGCGAACCACTGGTTCATGCCGGTCATTCAGTACAAGGGCGGCAAGGCCAATATCATCTATCCGCGGGAAATTGCGGAGATGGAAGTCATGTTACCTAAATAAAGTACCAGCGGTTAATTAACCCGGGGAAGGGGCAAATCATTGCCCCTCCCCTATTTTTCTTAATTCCTGAATTTTCATCCAAGATTCAGATAATCATCTGCAGATTGCGGTGGGAGCACATGGCGAACAATAATAATTATGTCATTGAAACGACGGATCTGACCAAGCGCTTCGGCGGACTTGTGGCGGTCAACAGAGTCTCCATGAACGTCAGAGAGGGTGAAATCATGGGACTGATCGGGCCCAACGGCGCCGGTAAAACCACCTTACTCAATGCGATTGCCGGGCTGAATAATGCGACTTCCGGCGCGGTTCATCTTTTTGGCGAGGAAACCACGACCTGCTCACCCGAAGAAATGTGTCACAAAGGCCTGTCACGAACTTTCCAGATCCCGGTACCGTTTCCCAAGCTATCCGTCCTCGATAACGTGATGGTGGCCGCGGTTTTTGGACATAAAAAAAGGCTAAAGGATCCGGTCAAACATGCCCGTGAACAGCTCAGCTTCGTCGAGTTTGAGTTGCCTGAAGATACCCTGTCGGAGCAGTTGAACACCGTCCAGTTAAAAAGACTGGACCTTGCCCGGGCATTGGCGAGCAATCCCAAAGTGATGCTGCTGGATGAGCTGGCCAGCGGCCTGACGGAACGCGAGCTGGAACCCTTGATGAAAATCATTGCGAAGATACGTGATAAAGGCATCACCATCCTGATGGTGGAGCACATCATGCAAGTGATCATGGGTTTATGCGAGCGCTTGGCGGTGATCAATTTCGGCAACAAGATCGCCGAAGGCCCGACAAAAGAGGTCTCCCAGGATCCAAAGGTGATTGAAGCCTATCTCGGGGTTGAAGACGAAGACTAAAAGCAGTGGAGGAGAACCGTGTTATTAGAAATCAAGAGTCTTGATTCAGGTTATGGCTTTTTGCAAGTGCTCTGGGACATTTCTCTTTCTGTCGATGAGGGCGAGTTTGTGGCCCTGATCGGACCGAACGGAGCCGGAAAATCGACGACCCTCAAGACCATTTCGGGTCTGCTTCCTCCCCAGGGGGGTGAAATACTTTTTGCAGGGGATTCCATCGGCGGGATGGAGGGCCATTTGGTCTGCCGCAAGGGCGTTGCCTTTATTTCCGAAGAGCTGAATCTCTTTGTGAACATGACCGTCAAAGAGAATTTGGAGATGGGTGCGTTTACGGTCGAGGATTCTGCCAAACAAAAGGAAAATTTAGAATTTGTTTATGAGCTTTTTCCGAGGCTTTATGAAAGGGAGAATCAGTATGCCGGAACCCTGAGCGGCGGCGAGCGCAAGATGATGGCCATCGGCCGGGGAATCATGTCCAGCCCGCGTCTGATGTTAGTCGATGAGCCTTCACTGGGCCTGGCGCCGATGCTGACCAATGAAGTCTTTAAGTCCCTGCGAACACTTAATAAACGGGGCACCACGATTCTTCTGGTGGAACAAAATGTCGGCAAAACGCTCAAGACCTCTTCGCGCGCCTACATCCTTGAAAAGGGAAAAATTGTGCTGGACGGCAAGAGTGCGGACCTGGCCAACGACGATCATGTCAGAAAGATCTATCTGGGACATTAATACGAGGAGGAGCAGTTTTATGGCAAGTGCTGCAATCGAACCGACAATTGATGAATCGGCAATCGATAAAGTTGAGCAAACCATCGAAAATACTTTTGTTCAAAAAGTGGTGCGATGGGTATTTTCGGCAGCGGGCATCACCATCTGCCTGACTATTTTAATTGCCATTGTGGCGTCGATCCACAAGGGGCCCTATATCCTGGTGAATACGATTATCACCGGCGGGATGTGGGCCTTGATGGCCATTGGCCTTTCACTGCTCTTCAGTGTGATGAACATCGCCGGCTTTGCTCACGGCGAATATTTCATGGCCGGTTCGTTGACCGCCTATTTTGTGATGCAGCCCATCGGTAAATACACGCTTGATCACCCGGAATCCTTTATAACCTATGTGGGCCCCCTGATCGCCATCCTGGCAGGGACATTCATGTGTGCGATTTTGGGGGTTATTACCGAGCGGCTGGTGTTCAAACAGCTGCGGATTCGCAACCGTGAGGGATGGCTGTTGAATTGTTTTTTGATCACCATCGGTCTCTCCGTCATCATGCAGAACGGCCATCAGCTAATCTTTGGGGCCGATTTTAAAGGAATTCTGGCGTACTGGGATTTTCCCTCAGTGCCGATCCTGGGTGTCTATATCTCGATGGACAGGGTCTGCGCCTTTTTCATCGCAGCATTGACCATGGTTGGATTCTATATGTTCATGATGTTCTCAACCGCCGGCAAAACCATCCGGGCGGTATCCCAGGATGAGGAGGGTGCCCGCATGGTGGGCATTTCGGTTGATGCCGTTCATATTATGACGTTTGCCCTGAGTTGCGGTCTGGCCGGCCTGGCCGGTGCCAGTCTGCTGTTTATGTTTCCTTCCTATCCAACCGTGGGCGTCATGCCGTTATACAATTCCTGGTTTATCATCATTCTGGTGGGGTTTGGCAATGTGGCCGGCTCGATACCGGGGGGCTTCATGATAGCGCTTTTTCAGGTCCTCACGCGCAGCTATTTCGGTGAAGGTTGGGAAGCCGTGATACCGGTGCTGCTGATTTCGCTCATCCTCATTTTTAAGCCATCTGGAATATTTGCGACCAAAGTCAGAACTGTATGGGATCAATAAGGAGAGGGAGTTGTTATGGCCAGTGAACATGAATATTATGTCCAAAAGAAGGGAATCGCTAAATTTTTAGACTATCTTTGTCTGACGCCCCTGGGGGCGATCGGGTTTTTAATCCTGATCATTGTTCCGCTCTTTCCGCCCTTTAACCAGGATTATTTGCTTCGATGGTTCATCCTGGCAGCCATCATGGGTGCCGGATCGATGGCCTTTGATTTCAGTGCCGGCTACATTGCGGTTGTCAATTTCGGATTTGCCGCCTTTGTCGGCCTGGGCGCCTATACCTCTGCCATTACGGCAGTTCGATGGGGCATCCCGCTTCCGGTGGCTATGCTTTGCGGTGCCCTGGCGTCGGCCCTGCTGGGGCTTTTTACCGGTGCCATCAGCCTGCGCATGCGGGGGATGTTTGCCATCTGTCTGACCTGGTTTATCGGGATTGCCCTGATGGGTCTGGCCATCAAGATGGTCTGGCTGACCCGTGGCATGCTGGGTTTGCAGGTTCCCTACTTTTTTCCGTCGGACGTTTCCAACCTTTACTACTGGTATCCGGTGCTCGGACTGTCGCTGATGACATGGTTTATTCTGAAACGAATTGCCCGTTCCCACATGGGCCTGGCCTTCAAAGCCATCGGTCAAAATATGGACGCCGCCAAGACCTCGGGCATTAATCCCACGCGCTATCGCATCATCAATTTCACCGTTTCCTGCGCGCTGGCCGGGTGGGTCGGGGCCTTTTACGCCCATTTTATCGGTATTCTGACCCCCGATTTCCTTCACACCGCCAAAACCGTTGAATTCCTGGTAATCGCCTACATCGGGGGCCGGGGAACCCTGTGGGGCGGATTTGCCGTTGCCTTTCCATTCATCTGGTTTACCGAGATGTTGCGATCCAATTTTGACTATCTGCCGGGGATCAACCTGCTGATTTACGGCCTCATCCTGATTGTGATCATGATCTTTTATGCGGGCGGGATGGCCCAGTTCTTCCAGTATCTGGTGGACAAATACAAAGACAATCCTACGGTGAGGTGGTTGACCACGTAACCATCTACTGTCATTTCAGGATATCTTATATTCAGTGAACCCTAAAAACAATACAACGGCTATGGTGTCAGGTGTCAGGTGTCAGATTTGACAAGGCTGAAACGTCTACAGGTCGAATGCTGAACACTGACACCCGACACCTGACACCTCATTTATGGGATGTAATCCCTGCCTGCGATCCATTACCCCGCTAAACACTGTCAATCCTTTATCGCCCTACTCATGGGAGGAATTAAAATGGTGACACATACCCCAGAACAAATTTATGCGGCGCAACCGGATGCGGAATTTTTGCCCCGCTTGCTTATCGTCGACTTGACCAACGGCACCACCGAGGCGGTCTATGTCAAAGCCGATGTCGCCCGCAAATATCTGGGCGGCGCCGGGCTGGCAGCCAAAATTATCTGGCAGGATACCGCCGCTGAGACCCCGGTGCTGTCCGGTGAAAATCCGTTGATTTTCATGACCGGTCCGTTGACCGGTGCGGTTCCTTATGGCGGTCGGCACGTTGTGGCGGGATTGTCGCCTTTGACCGGCATCTATGGCGAGGCCCATTCCGGCGGGCACTGGGCCTTTCGGCTGCGATCCGCCGGTTATCACGGTGTCGTCGTGCGGGGACGGGCCAAGACGCCGCACTACCTGTTCATCTCCGCAGATCGGGTCGAGTTGCGGGATGCCCAAACGTTCTGGGGCATGGACTGCTATGAATTCGAGGAGGCCCTCAAGGAGCTGGAAGGCAAGAAAGTCAGTACGGCCGCCATTGGTCAGGCCGGCGAGAACCTGGTTAAATTTGCCTGCGTTATGAATGACGGCAAAAGGGGCAGGGCGGCTGCGCGCTGCGGTTTTGGCGCCTTGATGGGATATAAGAAGCTCAAAGGGATTGCCGTCCGCAGCGCCGGTGCGGCCGGGGTGGCTGATAAGAAAGCATTAAAAGCCAGTATCGAAAAATATTTTCCAAAGGTAAAAATCACCAATGACGTCCGCAAAACGAAAGGCAGAGAGCTGTGGGACAGCCTCTGGCTGATGGGCAGGGCTCCCATTCAGAACTGGGCCTCCGGTGAGTTCAAAGAAGTGGATGACACCATTGTCGATGTTTTGTCGGAAAGCGCCAAATATGATTTTTGTTTTGGCTGCCGCACCAGCTGCGTGGAATCCAGGCTGAATGCGGCCGGCAAACGGCATACGGTTTGGGAAGCGCTGTGTCCCATCGGCACCCAATGTCTGATTGCAGATTACGATGCCGTTCATCTGGCTTATGATTACTGCAATCAGTACGGTCTGGATTCCATTTCGCTGGGCGCAACCCTGGCCTTTGCCATTGAATGCGCAGAAGCCGGCCTCATCAAAGCCGAGATGCTGGAAGGTCTCGATCTAAGTTGGGGCAATGCTGAGGCCATGCTATCGATGGTCAAAAAGATTGCTTTCCGAGAAGGGCCATTGGCCGACATCTTGGCGGAAGGAACCCGCCAGGCAGCCAAAGCCATAGGCGCCGGCGCCGAGCGTTTTGCCATGCAGGGCAAGGGCCTCGAGATTGCCGCCCATGACCCCCGGGCTTATAACGGCGCTGCCCTTGAGAATGCGACCTCCACCTTCGGCGCCAGCCATATGTCCGGGTTTACGTCGATTTACTACGATTACTCCGTCAAAGAAGACCTGGATGGAGCGGATATCTCCCGCTGGGTGACCACCGAACGCTTGAGTCCCTATCAAGTGAAAGGACAGGGCAAATTGACGGCCAAGGCACAGGATTTCATTTGCCTGCTGAATTCGCTGACCCTGTGTCTGTTCACCAACAGCACCGACTGCTTTGGGCGCCCGCCGCTGCAGCCGCCTTCGTATCTGGATTTTCTTAACATTGCCACCGGTTGGGATGTGGATCTGGCTGAATTTTATCAGATGGGGGAGCGCATTTTTAATTTACAGCGCATGATCTGCGTGCGCCGGGGTGTCAGCGCGAAAGATGACACCTTACCGGAACGGTTTCTGGCGACCACAAGGGGTGCGGGCCCGGCCGGCGAGAACCTGCCCGACCTGGATACGATGCTGGCAGAATACTATGAAGTTCGCGGATGGGGATCGGACGGTATCCCCGGCACTAAAAAATTAAAAAGTCTGGGCCTGGACGAGTGCCTTTCAGTAGTGGTTTAAAATCCCATCTTCCCGCTTTCAAGCGGGGAACCGGGTCTGAGGCTTTGAAACAACTTCAAAGCTGGTCAATGGATTTCAGATATTTTTTCAGTGACATCATTGCCATGTCCAGATGATTGTACACGGCTTCGCGGGCGGCCAGAGGGTCTCCATTTTCGATGGCCTTGAGAATGGATTTATGCTCGCTGATGGATTGGTTGCGCTGACTGTTCATCTTGAACCGCTTCAAGCCGATGAGTTCAATCGACTGTCGCAAGTCGAAATAAATCATCACCAGACGTTTGTTGTTTAGGGCCCTGACCAGATTTTCATGAAATTTTCGATCTTCCCGAATAAAGATCGAATAATCATCGGATTGCCGGGCCTCCTGTTGGGCGGACAAATGCTGCTTGGCCTTTCTTAAATCCACTTCGGCTTGCGTCTTGGCGATGTATTCAACGGCATAGCCTTCTATCGCTTTGCGGATGGCAAAAAGCTCCTCGATATCTTTTTCTTTAAATTCATAGACATAAAAGCCCCGTTGCGGAAGCCTGATAATCAACCCTTCTTTTTCAAGTTGCTGCAGAGCCGTTCTGAGGGGCGTTCTGGAAATGCCCAACTGTTTGGACATCGCCGATTCACTATAGAGCTTCCCGGGAATGAGTTCACCCGATCCGATGAGCTCCTGGCATTTTTGATAGGCAAATTCTTGCAGGGGCATTTTCATAAGATTTATACATCTGTGCGCAGCAAAGCGCTTGTCATCATGAAAAACGATACAGAACCGATTCGATGCTGAACATAAACAACGTCTTAATAAAAGTCAACCAAGCCCGGTCGCAACCGCACAAGCCCTAAATGCCCATGCACCTTGCCGTAATTGTTCGCTGCGAAAGATTTGAAAAATATTCTCTTATATAGCTGCATGAATCATCAGCGACTGCATCGTGCAAACTCATGCATAAGGGGGCGTAACGAAAGAACTGGGGTCAAATATAAAATAATGGGTTGATGTAAAATCAACGTGGTGCTCATAAGTTGCATTGTGTTTATGTGCTGTTCTTTCGCAACGCACTCTAATGCATTCAGACAGTGCACGATGACGCTGCAGATAATTCATTTCGCTATGGTCAAAGACGAAGGCTATTCAAAAATCGCTTTGTAGTCACTTTTGCAAAATGAGCGCTTCAAAAAAACCGTACACCGATAGAAAAGAGGAGTTGAAATGGCGTCACATCATTTAACCGGCCGGCTGTCTTGCGGTTGACGATCAACCGGTAGCTGCCAGCTTTGGGGGAATAGGTGGCTTTTTTGAGCTGCGATTTTTTTACAGCGGCTGCAGCAATTCAACATTTCGCTTTCAATCTCATTAGCGACCGCCACATCCTGCAGCTTCTGCATTTGCGGCTGGGGTGCGATCAGGGCACCGCAGCTCTCGCAGGTTGACAGCTCGACAGACCGGATCCGGCGCTTTGCAAAAACCCGATATAGATGAGCGAAATTAATTTCATGCCGCAATTCGGCGGCATCCTCCGGGCAGACGCCCACACAGGTACCGCAAGCAATGCATTGATAGTGCGAATAACGGAATACCCGCTGTTGATGGATGTCTGCTGCTTCCAGCGTTCCGGTGGGGCAGTTTATTTCACAGGCCGCACATCCGGTGCATCGATCGGCAGTTAAGCGGATTCGCAAGAACAGGAAAACGATCATCAGCAACATGGCCTCAGCACTCAGCATATGAAAATACCACATGTAGGTTTCGAAAAAGGGAATATGGTCCAAACTGCCATGGGTGTAGATATAGCCGGTCAGAAAGGGCAGGGCCGTTAGGACGATAAACAGATAATCTTTAATGGAGGCGTTTTTGCGGTTGATGCCCACGCTGATTCTGCGCACCAGAAAATAGCTGCAGGCAGCCAATACGAATAATGTCAGCGCATCGGCCCAGCTGTCGGGCAGCGGCGTCCAGTACCACTCGAAACGGGACTCTTCCCAAAGGCTGACATGGCCGGCCAGCCAGATGGGCACAACGAAAAGACAGACGTGAAAACCGTAACGCAGCAGCGAATACAAGGGCTTCTTTAAAAAGGCATTGTGAAACGGAAGCAACAGGCGAACTGCCAACAATGGGCGCGCATTGAAGGTTGAACGCCGCTCTAAAGATGGGTGAGCACGCAGAATGCTGAGCACAAAAAAAACGGTTCTCAAAATCAGGCCCGTAGCGAACAGAATAAAAACAATCCACAGCAAGGGGCCTTCCGCAAATGCTAAAAATTCACTGATCACGCCGCATTTTCCTCATCAATCACTACCATCAATCTTTATTATCGGGTTTTAGAGAAAATTTACGATATTGCCGAGTTAAAAGTCGATTTTATTCAGAATTTGCTCGCGCTGACGTTACCAGGCGGGCATGTTTTTTTCTGAAAGGCGATATGCTGATGATAGGTTCCCGAGGAACACAGTGACCCGATATTTGGGATGATAGGCTCCGAAGCATTTGTGTTAACAATAGTGTCGGTTTAATCCCAAATATCGGGTCACATGCACTCTAAAATTCATAGCGCCTTTCAGAAAATGATATGACCGGCTCTTCTTTTATAGGTCATTTTTTGAACAGCATACTGTGCGTAATTTCATAATCGCTTTGGCACAAACGAAAGAAGGGATTTGGAAATGGCTATTAATCCTTTTTCCAGCCTTTTTGCCCGGATTGGGTGTAATCCCGGACGAGTTTAATGGCTTCTTTGAGGCCCTTTTCCTTCGCCGTTTTGTAAAACAATTGGCAATTGGGGTTGGTTTTACTCAGCAGCCCGTTGTATATCGCGATTTCCTCGCCATACGCGATGGCATTTTTAAACCCTTGTGCATCCAGAGCGCCGTTTAAGCCGACTTTCGCCACTTCGACCGTTTCAGAAGGCAGACTCGCAAGCCGATCACAGGTTTTGATCACCTCTGATTCCAGTTGTTCACTTGGAAATGCTTTATTGACCAATCCGACGGTAGCCGCCTCCGTGCCGCTGATAACACTGCCCAGCAGGATCATTTCCTTGGCTTTTCTGGCTATTGTCAGGCAGGGGATGCTGTTGTAATCGGGTGTAAAAAAGAAATCGATTTCCGGTTCTCCCAGCGCCGCATCCTCAGCCGCGAAGACCAGATCAGAGCCCATTGCCAGTTCAAAACCGCCCCCCAGGCAGTAGCCTTCGATCATGGATATGGTTGGCTTTTTGCAATACCAGAGTCGTTTGGCTGTGGCACTGGAAAGATCCTTGACAAAATCGCGATAGGGATCTGGTAATCCCTGGGTCAGATCATAGCCCGCTGAAAAATTGCCACCATTGCCCTTGATAACAATGGTTCTGACCTGCTCATCTTGTTCATAGTCGTCGAGCAGCTGTAGAATCGCTTCATACATCGTGTTATGAAGGGCATTTTTTCGTCGGGTGTTATTGAGCGCGATCCACCCGATATGGTCTTCGACTTGGCTTTGTATCAATTGTGTCTCCATTCCCGGCCTCCTTTTTAGAACCCATCTCAAAAATGTCTTTTGTCCCAATATCTTTGTTGGTGCCAGGTTTTCCAGCGTTGCTGGATTTCCCATCTGATCTTATACGGTCTGTGGGTCACAAATCAGAGGTCCGTGGCGCGTGTCCCGGCGAAGCGTTTAGGCGAAGACGGAATCTTGAACCAAAATCCTATTTTTGAGACGGGTTCTATGTGGCTTTGCCCGCTTTTGTTTTAGAGCGGCCTTTTTCATCTATCTTTCGCAACTCATTTTTCATGATCTTGCCGGTGTCGGTCATCGGCATTTCCGCCAAAAATTCGATTTCGCGCGGATAGGCGTGCGCCTCCAACCGGCCTTTGACATGCTGTTTGATGTCGTCTTCGAGCACTTTGTCCACCTTCACATCGGGCTCGGGCACAATGAAGGCTTTTACAATTTCGCCTCTGATCTCATCCGGAACCCCGATAACAGCTGCCAGTTTGACGGCAGCGTGCTTGACCAGTGCATCCTCGACCTCGCCGGGACCGATGCGGTAACCGCCGCTTTCAATGACGTAATCCTTGCGACCGGTAAACCAGAAGTAGCCGTTTTCATCTTTAGTCCCGTAATCTCCGGTGCGAAACCAGTCACCGATAAATCTTTTCTCGGTGGCTTCCGGATTGCCCCAGTATCCGAGGAAGATGCTGGGGTCCGGTCGCTTGATCGCGAATTCACCGTACGTGTCAGGTGACAGGACGTTCCCCTGCTCATCGATGACTTCGACAATATGTCCCGGAATCGCGCGCCCCATGGAACCTGGGTGGACGTCCATAATTTTTGAACAATTGGCAACCATAAAATCGCATTCGGTCATACCGTAATTTTCGTTGAATTTAACCCCCAGAGATCTCTGGCCCCATTCAAATAGATCCTTGCCCATGTTCTCACCGCCTACGGTGATGGATCTGAGTTCATCCAGATCAAAACGCTCTTTGGGGTTTTTGACGGCATGCATCATTATGCGAAAAGCTGTGGCAATGGCAAAAATCACCGTGACGCCATACTTGGAAATGATGGAAAAAGCCTTTTCGGCGTCAAATCTGCCCGTTTTGGCATATTCGACGATGGCATGTCCGTAATGCATGGTGGGATACAGGGCGGTAAACGATCCTGCGATATAGGCCCAGTCGCAATGGGTCCACAGCAGATCACCCTTCTGGGGAAACAAGTCCAGAGAAAAACCCGTATTGGTGGCTTCGGCAATCATCAGTCGATGACCGTGAAGCGCGCCTTTAGGGGGACCGGTAGTTCCGGACGTATAAATGATTAAAGCCGGATCATCCGGTTTAGTGGCAACTGGCGTAAAATAGCGGCTGCCCTTTTCTAATGTCGCCTCAAAGTCTAAGATATCCTTATCTTTATCCATTGCTGCATCGACGGCGATAATCAGTTTCAAATCGGGAAGACGATCTTTGATTTCCAACACCTTTGGCAGATTTTTACGGTCGGTAATCACACCTCTGGCGCCGCTGTTTTTAAGGCGGTACTCGATGGCCATGGTACCAAAGAGCTGAATCATGGGCACCAGGATGGCGCCTAGTTTGTAAACGGCAATATGGGAGATAAGGGTCTCCGGGGCCGGCGCCATCAAAATCCCGATGCGATCCCCCCGCTCGACACCCCATTCCCGCAGCGCATTGGCGAGTCGGTTGGAGGCGTTTTTTAATTCCCAGTAGGTGATTTTGTGCTCGCGTTCATCCTCATCAAGGTATATCAGCGCTAAACGGTATTTGTCATTGGCCCATTTGTCGCAAATATCGACGCCGATGTTGAAAAATTCTGGAAACTCCCATTTGAAATTACGGCATATTTCTTCGTAGGTATTTCCCTGCCATACCATAACCATCTCCTCTTTTCTGGATAAGGTTCAGAGGTTCAGGGTTCGCAATAAGTGTTCAGGTGTCAGGTGTCAGGGTCGATCAGAAGGGCTGACACCTGAACACTGACACCTGACACCAAAGAATTTGTGTTGATTATAGAACTCAACTTAAATGGGCTACACGACTTTAATAACATTTTTGTGTAATCTATGGTTAGCACAGTTCCTTATCCGGAAGGACATTCAATGGCCCGGGCGATTCCTGAATGATCTCCTGGGCATTTATAATACGCTGGGCCGCAGCGCGTTTGAGACTGATATTGACCTGCTCGCTATTCACGTACTCCAGCGCACCGGACGGGCATACCTTGACACAGGTTGGGTCGCCATCGCACTGATTGCAAACAATGGATTTGCCCAGGTTGCGGTCGACAAAACAGGCCCCGAAAGGGCAGGCGTAACTGCAGGAACTGCAGCCGATACATTTTTTTTCACTGATGATACGGGCGCCTGTTTGCGGATCTCGGCTGATGGCATTCACCGGGCAGACCAACTCGCACATCGCTGTCTCACATTGCATACAGGTGGACGGGATAAACTTGTATTGTCCGTTTTCTTCGGATTTGATAGCCCGAATCCGCGATCGTTCCGGATTGCATTCTTTCATATTTCTCAGAGAGCAGCTGACCTCGCACATCTGGCATCCGCTGCACTTTTCGGGGTAAATAACGATTACGTTTCCCATTCACTAACCTCCATCGGAATTAGAATCAATCTTAAGTTTATATAGAAAATTAGTCACTAATTGACATGACCGGTTCCCATTTATTTAATTGGCACACTATATTTAATCAAATCGGTTTGCCATATGGGCAAGCCAGATTGTATCGGGTGCAGGCCATTAAGCCGTGGTCTGAGATACGCCGCATCTACT
>JAHEIW010000023.1:36257-43036 GCA_024639185.1 Deltaproteobacteria bacterium
ACCGGTTCCCATTTATTTAATTGGCACACTATATTTAATCAAATCGGTTTGCCATATGGGCAAGCCAGATTGTATCGGGTGCAGGCCATTAAGCCGTGGTCTGAGATACGCCGCATCTACTTTTCTTCAGAATTCAGTTTTCCCTGCTTAATCAAATCAGATGCCACATCCTCCAGATTGAGTGCCCGCAGAGTCGCAAGGGTTGGAATCCCGGTTTTAACATCCCAGCCCATGGCCTGGTAGTACTCGGTTTTCATTTTTTCCAGGCCCTCGGGTGTGACCTGGTCATCGGGGTAGGTGCCTGTCATCGAGTAATTGATTAATTTTTTGGGCAGGGTGTCTGCATCCTTGGTCATTCCTTCGCGCACGGCATAGGCCCTTTCCTGGCAGGAAATGCGCGCAGCGGCATCCAGCAGCTCTTCAATCGTTGTTTTCCGACCTTCACCCGCTGAAAGCGCACTGGTCTGGAACTCGATGCTGACGCCGATATTCAGAAAAATGGTGTTCCACTTGCACTGCCCCAGGGTATCGCTGACGGTTGAAATCTTCTGGCCCAATGCGGCCAGCGCCCCCCGGGCTTCATAATCAAACTGGCCAATCACCGGTTCTTCCCCGGCCTGTTTCTTTTTTTCCAGGGCCGCATCGATAATCGCCATGGCGGTTTTGGCCTCCCAGCTGTCCGGGTTGGACATGCCGGTCATGCCGGCATCTTTGCCGCTGCCGAGATTGTCGAAGGACCCGACCCGGGCGCGATATTCATCGCCGCCTCTGGGGTTGACCACCGCTCCGATGGTGCGGGCCCGGAAATTCATCACATTGGTTCCGCCCAGGGGCAGACCCTTTATCTGCAGAGCCTCTTCGATGTCGTCACCGATTTTTTGCGCCGCCTCGGCCGGATTGCTGGCCAGCACCTCGCCGAAGCCTTCTTTCTTGATGATCTTATCGACCATCTGGCTGATGGCACCCTGATCTCCCCAGGTGAGCCGGATGCCATCCGTATCTTTTTGGGTGATCTTGCCCTGTTCGTAGAGCTCCATGGCCCAGGCGATCATGCGGGAAACCGAGGTGGAATCGATTCCCTGGCGCTGGCATTTTGATACAAACCCATACCAGGACTTCATATCCGGATCTTTCATGACCCAGGTGGTTGATGCATACAGGTTACAGCTGGCCACCAGCGGGCCCCATTCAGGAAGCTCATAATAATCCATGCAACGCACCTGGCAGTTGAAGCATCCGGTGATGCCTTCTCCCTGGCGGTTTTTATGATTTTCCCAGAAGGGTTTGTGTCCGTCTTTGAGTTCTTTTTGTTTTTCCCATTCGGTGGCCTCATAGTTTCCCAGCGTTAGCCCCCATGATGGGGGATCATTATCGGCCAGATCAATGGTTTTGGCCATTCCCAGCTGGGGTTTCTGGACTTGCAGGGCCTCCAGGCATAGCTCAAAAAATCGGTCGGGCTCTGCGATGGCCACGCCCTTGGTGCCCCGTACGGCAATGGCCTTCAGATTTTTAGATCCCATAACACACCCCATGCCGGTCCGCCCGGCGGCATTGCCCAGGCGGTTATGAATGGAAGCATAAGGGATCATTCGTTCGCCGGCCGGCCCGATACAAACCACCTCGACTTCGGGATCACCGAGTTCCTGTCGGATGGCGTCCTGGATCTGATAGGTGTCCATGCCCCACAGATGCGTTGCGTCTTTGATTTCGACCTCATCATTTTGAATGGCAATGTAAACCGGACGCTTCGCTTTGCCTTTTATTACAACGCTGTCATACCCTGCATACTTGAGCTCCGGCCCCCAGTAGCCGCCCATGTTGCCCATGCCTTGAATACCGTTGACCGGCGATTTTGCGGCAACTTCGACTCGGCCGGAGCCGGGCACCATGGTTCCGGTAAACGGACCGAGGCTCAACATCAGCACATTCGCCGGATCCAGCGGATCGACCTCCGGGCCGGTTTCCGTGTACAGGATTCTGGCATTCAGTCCTCGAGCGCCGATCCACAATCGTTCGTAATTGGCGGTTGGTTCTCTGACGACCGAGCCTGAGCTCAGGTCGATCCGTAAAATAGTACCACCACGCATGTAACCCATTGACATCTCCTTTGTACTAAACCATTGCGGTTGCTTGGAATTGACGCATTTTTTGATAAAGACCTGGGGTTATTGTTTGACTTTACCCAGATCAAATAAAATCATTTTGATCTGGCTCATTTCATCGAAGGTCCAATCCGACAGCATCCGGCCGATGCCGCTTTTTTTAACACCCCCGAAAGGCGCCATTTCATCCCAGCAATTGGTGGCCTCGTTGATATATACACTTCCGGCCTGGATGTTTTCGGCCAGATGATAAGCATTTGCCAGACCGCTTGTAAACGCTCCGATCTGAAAACCAAAACGGGTGGAATTGGCCAGCTCCACGGCCTGATCGATACTGTCAAACGTCATGATCGGTGCGATCGGGCCCGGTGTGGGTTCCTGGGTGATGAGCATGTCACCGGTGGCCTCATCGATGATGGTGGGTTCGAGGTAAAGTCCGTTAGGATTGTTGCCGCCGGTTAAGAACTTGCCGCCTTTTTGACGGGCATCCTCCAGGTGGGCCAGGGCGACTTCGAGCACTTTGCTGTTGTGCACGGGGCCGACATCGGCTTTTTCATCCAACGGATCCGTTAAATTGAGCGTCTGGGTCCTTTCGACAAAGCGGCTGACAAAATCTTGATGGACATCTTTGTGGAGCAGTATTCTGCGGGTGGATATCGGCGACTGGCCGTTATGCGCATAGCACCCGCCCACGGCGGCTTCCACGGCGGCTTCGATGTTGGCATCATCCATAACAATCAGCGGGTTATTGGACACAATGGCAAACAATAATTTTTTCATGGCCGCATTTTTTGCTACCTCTTCGCCGGTGGGCTCCTGACCGAAAAGACCGATGGCCTGGGTGCCGGGATTTGAGCAAAGTTCGACACCGACTTCTTCTCCGGCTCCGGTTAACACATTGATGCTGCCCGGAGGAAAGCCGGCTTCTTCCAGTACTTCTGCAATGATAATACTACTGAATGGCGATCCGCATGACGGTTTTACAATCACACTATTGCCCACCGCCAGGGCATAAGGAATGGTGCAATTGGGCATTTCGGACGGATAGCTGAAGGTTGAGATATTGACCACCACCCCCACCGGTTCGTAAATATGGATTAAACGCTTACTGTTGGAATCTTCGGTAACATTGGGCAGGGTCTTGCCGCGGTGCGATTTAATATTGGCGGCCGCCACGTGAAAATTACTCCAGCTATAGCCATCGATGGTGCTGCCCTCCCAGATGGCCTGCTGGATGGGTTTGCCGGATTCCAGACAGGTGAGGCGCGATGACTCTTCATCTCTTTTTTTGGCCAGCTCGGTGGCTTTGTGCAGCAGTTCAATTCGTTTGACCAGCGACAGTTTTGCCAGGGCTTTTTGACCTTCAATGGCCGCATCGATGGCTTTCTGGGCATCTTTGCGGGTGCAGGCCGGTACTGTACCGATCACGCTGCCATCGCCCGGATATTTGACTTCGAATCGCTCGCCGCTTTCTGATTCGACCCATTCACCCCCGATGAATACTTTTTTTTGGTAGACTTTGTCAGACATGGAGCCCTCCTTTACACGGTTTGCTTTTATGAAGACTTTATCGGTGTGATGAAGACACTTAACAGAACCCCTCGAACCGCCTGCGGACGAGGCCTGAGTATACATAGTTGATCATGGTCGTAAAATCAAACACAGGCAATCCGACGGCTTGCTGGGTCGCCGCCGCATAAGGCGGAAGATCGGTGCATTCAAATAAAATGGCTTTAATATTGTCTTCTTTTGCAATCAGGTTCTGGGTCACCTGAACGACTTCCGCTTCAACGGCATCAAAGTCGAGTTCGCCGACTTCGGCATGAATCGCATCATAAAAATGCTTTTGGTCTTCCATACCGGCGATGGCCAGCGGGAGATCAGCACCGTTGGTGGCGATCTGCAAATGTTTTGGTGTTAAGGTTTTGGCGCTGGCGGTAATGATGCCGATCTTCTCACCGGGCTTGAGCATGCGGGAGATAAACGGTAGCTGCAATAAGCTGGACATAAAGACCGGGACCGGGAATTCCTTGGCCATCACCTCATGATAGAGAACCATAAATCCACAATTTCCGGTAATCGCCTTGACTCCTTCGTTGACCAGATCCCAGCCGGCATCGATGAATGGCTGTAGCAGCTCCGGGTCGCCCTGATAGACCAGTTTTTCCATATTGGCGCCTTTGACGTTGGCATATCTAACCGGAAAAGAAAAGGTTGTGGCATTCCCGGGGCAGCCGGGGGGAAACGGCATAAAGCTTTCCATCAGAATGATGCCGACCGCCTCTCCGTAACTGGTTTGTCCCTTGTTGGCTTTGTAAATCATAAAATACCTCCTCCGAATTTTGGGTTTTGCTATCGGGTATGCCAAAAAAGAATAGAGAGCAAAATTTGAGCCAATAATTTATCTAAACATAAAATCATTTGATTTCGGATAGTTATTTAAAATACAGGATAGGGTTGGACGAGAAGTGATGCAGACATGAATCAAATCAACGCATCGCAGCGACCCATGTGTCAAACGATTTCATCATCACTGCGACCGATTTTAAACAGCGACCGGCGGGCATGCCAGCCATAGATGGCTGCAGCCGGGTTGTTTCCCAGCAGTCGATCCTTGACAATCAGTGTGGATACCGGCGCCTTGGAATAGCGGGTGAATAAAATGTCGTGTCCCATGCATAGACCGATAATATAGTTTAATTGGGTTTTTACTTTGTTCAGAATTTCTGCCTGGGCAATGGGATGGCAGGTTGAGTTGTCCGGATAGGCTTCTAGATGCGGCAATCCCCGATCGGTGGCAGAGCTTCGGCCGATCTGGCAACCGGCACTAAAAACCTCGATGCCGTCTTTCTCAAACAGCCGCCGGATTACTGCCAGCTCTGTGCTAAAAGCCACACACACAGCGAATCCCACTTTTGTAAATTTCATTTCCTTGACGAAATCCAGCGCCTCTTCGATTCGTGGCCGGTAGCCGTCGTTTTTTTTGCCGACAACGCATGCAGCGGTGTAAATATCGACGACCTCCGGCGCCGTGTAGGCTTTATTGGCCGTTTCAATTTTTTTGAGATAATGGTTGGCCTGGCAATAGGATGGAATCCCCTTTTCATCTCCGCGCCAGCATCCCTGTTTTTTGCATAAACATGCTGTTTTTGCTTTTTCTTTCATAATGACAAAAATACCCCCCGAACTGATGATTCTTCAGGTTGCAGAAGCAATGAATGGCAACTCATTTTGCCTGCTTTAAAAAGCGTCTTTAAGTCCGATGCTTGCCAGCAGCGGCCGCCTGGCCTGCAATTCGCCCAAATACGAGGCACTCGGTCAGGGAGCAGCTACCCAAACGACTGGCGCCGTGGATGCCGCCGCTGACTTCGCCGGCGGCAAACAGCCGCGGAATCGGCTGGCCCTGGAGATTAATCACCTGGGCCTTCGAATTAATGCCGATGCCGCCCGCTGTGTAATGCAGTTTCGGCCACAGCCGCATGGCATAAAAGGGCGGCTTTTTCAATGGTGGGGTATCCGGGCCCAGGGGCTTGCCGAACACGTCCGGCTGGCCGGCTGCAATCGCATTGTTGTAATCATTGAACGTTTTGCTCAAGGGCGAAGATGGAATCCCACAGGCTGCCGCGAGGTCCGCTAAATTTTGAAAGCCTTTCACCTTGCCGCGTTTGAGACAATCTTTGAGGCTTGCCGAATCCTTTTCGGCGCCAATGCTGTCAACGATGCCAAAACAAGCATGACCGGCGCGCAACATGGCTTCAGTCCGATGGCGGCGATCGCCCCATTCATTGACAAAACGGCTGCCGGTGGCCGGATCAATCAAAATACCCGCCGGGAACACGCTGTAAGAAGCAAAACGGGCCCCTTTGCCGTATCCCTTTTCATCCGGGCATCCCCATGGCCCCATTTGGATCCAGGACAGATGTACCGGAAGGGCCCCGATGCGCAAAGCGGCCACCAATCCTTCTGAGGTCGCCCCTCGGTGGTTGGTAGAGTGAATCGTTTCGTCCAGCTCCGGTAGCTGAAGCCGGCAAAATGCCAGGTCATTGCCGAAGCCACCCGTGGCCAAAATGATGGCGCGATTCACACCCATTTTTTTTGCAGTTCCGCTGTCTTCATCGGGAAACTGGTAATTGGCCTGGATGTTAATACCGCATACGGTTGTTCCGTCACGGTCGACAATGAAGTTTTTCAACAGGCAGCGGGTGCGGATTTCGACACCCAGTTCCTTTAGTTTGGCTGTTTGGGCTTTGATAATATCCGCTCCCAAATGACCCTTCGTAGTCAGGCAGCGGGCCGCAGAATGTCCCCCGAAGCGGTCGAGTCGGTCCAGGTAGCGGACACCCAGCTCATTGCGGGTCCACTCGATGGTTTCTGCCGCGCGCTCGGCAACGATTCTGACGAGGTGCGGATGATTCAGGCCCAAACCCGCGCGCAGCATGTCTTCATAAAACAATTCCGCTGAATCCGCTATTCCGTGTTTCTTTTGCAGGTAGTTGCCAGGTGCCGCTAAACCCCCGTCAGAGATGCGTGTGTTGCCGCCGGTCACTTTCATTTTTTCAATGACGATAACCGCAGCGCCGGCTTGAGCGGCTTCAATGGCGGCAGCCAGCCCGGCTAAACCGCTGCCGATGACAATGATATCTTTTTTTTCATCCCAACCTGTCATTTGAATTCCTT
>JAHEIW010000289.1 GCA_024639185.1 Deltaproteobacteria bacterium
CAGGGTTTATTCAGGCGCCTAACAGCTAATACTGCAAAAGGTTAGAATTGATCAAGCAATATATAGCGCCTTCTTTGCGGCTCCGATGGAACGAAAGCGGTGAAAAATGGTATCAGCCGATTGGGTCAAACGCCCTAAAAAAGAAAAGCGGCAAGCAACAGTATATCAGTATCAGAGGGATGGTCGTTATTTTGGCCAGATCGCCGACAGCTTAAAAGAGGCCGGCGCGAAAGAATTGGTTGAACTGGGCGCCGAAGATGTCAGGCCGGATTTCAGCGGAATTCATTTCAGGGCAGACAAATCCACCCTGTATCGAATTAATTATCTGACCAGACTTCTTTCACGGTGCCTTGCACCCTTAATATCCATTGCTTGTCATGATACCGATACGCTCTATCAGAAGACCAAAGAGATCGAGTGGGAAGATTTTTTTACCCAAAACAATACCTTTGCCGTATCGGGGAATGTTTCCGACAGCGCGATTTCGCATTCAAAGTATGCGGCCCTCCGTCTTAAAGATGCGGTTGTCGACTATTTTAGAGAAAAAACCGGTCAGCGTCCGAATGTATCGGTAAGGAATCCGGATATTCTGCTCAACCTTCATATCCGGAATGATAAAGCCGTAATAAGCCTCGACACTTCCGGCGGCGCACTTCACCGCAGAGGATACAGAGAGGAGACCGTTTCGGCGCCGATGCAGGAAACCGTCGCCGCCGCAATTATCCGATTCAGCCAATGGGACGGTTCTGTTCCTTTATATGATCCTTTGTGCGGTTCGGGAACCCTTTTGTGCGAAGCGCTCATGCGGTATAGCAATATTCCTGCGGGTATTTTCCGGAAACGATACGGTTTTGAATTTCTGCCCGATTTTGATGGCACTGTCTGGAAGCGGGAAAAGAAAGAGGCCGACGGACACATCCGGCAACTGCCGAAAGGGCTGATAGCGGGCAGCGATGTGTCCGCGGAGGCTGTCAGCGCGGCGCGGACAAACCTGATGGGGCTCCATTTCGGAAATAACGTCAGCGTTGAAGAGGCGGACTTCAGAAAGCTGCCTGCTCTTGAAGGGCATGTCATTGTTACCAATCCGCCTTATGGCATTCGGATGGGGAGAGACGAGAACCTTGAAATATTTTATAAAAACCTCGGTGATTTTCTGAAACAGAAATGTAAAGGCTCGGCCGCTTTTGTTTATTTCGGAGAACGGAAGTATATCAAAAAAATCGGACTGAAAGCATCATGGAAAAAACCGATCAAGGCCGGCGGGCTTGACGGCCGGTTGGTTAAATACGAGATTTATTGAGAATACCACCATGAAACCGCGAGTAAGAATAGCTGCAGCCCGGACCCCGGACGGCGGCGAGATGGTGCTTTATCGGCATGGCCGCGATTTTTCGATCATGATCAACGGTCAGGACTTGATGCACAGTCGCCAACATGAGTCGGAACTGGAGCTGGCGCGGCTGGGATGTGCGCATCTGGTCGGCCACAAGGCACCCAGCATTCTCATCGGAGGCCTGGGTATGGGCTATACCCTGCGCCAGGCTCTCGATATGCTCAGCCCCCACGCCCAGGTGGCGGTGGGTGAATTGTTAGGTGCTGTCGTAGAATGAATCGTGAGTTCTTTGGGCAACTCAACGGACAGCCGCTGAGGGACGAACGAGTTGACCTTAAGACGGGTGATATTGTCGAGCATATCTCACGTTCCAAGAGTAGATTCGATGCGATTCTGCTGGATATCGACAATGGTCCCGGCGCGCTGACGGATTCAGCAAACCGCCGCTTGTACGGTCGTGAAGGAATTCAGGCTTGTCGCCGCGCGTTGCGCGATCAGGGATGTCTGGCTGTATGGTCAGCTGAGCCGAGTAAGGAATTTGAGCGGCTCCTGGTGAGTTGCAGCTTCCATGTGCGCCGTTTCCGGGTTTGTGCATACAGAGGGAGTAAATCACGGTCGCGGTTTGTATGGGTCGCTTCGGAGGACAAGAATATCCTCCCGCGCGGTGGCGGCGAGCCGCACCTGTCCCTCAAAACCAAATCAAAGGGAGAAAAAATCAGGCCCGCTGGACCGTGACGGTTTTGTGGCCGATTCGGTAGTGGGTGCCTTTGCCCAACAGCCGCCCCACAAGTTTTGCAGGCACATCCACCAGGGTGTGTTGTTTCTGAATGCTGATTTTGCCCAGCGAGCGACCGGGGATGTCGGCGCCGTTGGAGAGCGAACCCACGACATGATTGGCACGAACGCCGTCGGCCAGGCCTGTGCTAAGCAAAATGCGCACCATTCCTTTTTCATGGGAAACACTCTCCCGACCGCGGCCTTTTTGCCGATCCGGGCGTTTGAGTGCTTGCCCGGTAACAGGAGCGCTAAATTCCGCCACTGCCTTAAGGGGTGCGATCGGTCGCTGCTTATCCTCTGTGCCTGCCATTTTTAGGGCCACAGCGGCAACCTCAGCCAGGTCGTGACCGTTTTCAAGCAGCTTTGCCACGATCTCACGCTCCCGGCTGCAGCGTCCGCGCCGCAACCAGACCATCACTTTCTCCACCAGCTGTGCTTCGCGTTGCAGATTGATATCTTCAGCGCTCGGCAGCATCATGCGAGTTATTTTTTGTTTGGTTAACCTTTCGATCCGGCGCAGGCCCCAGCCTTCCTTGGGTGTCAAAAGAGTGATGGCAATGCCCGATTTCCCGGCGCGTCCGGTGCGCCCGACGCGGTGCACATAGATTTCCGGATCCTGTGGGAGATCATAGTTGAAGACATGTGATATATCGTCGATGTCAAGACCGCGGGCGGCCACATCGGTCGCCACCAGCACTTTGATCTTGTTGTCACGGAAGCGGTTGAGCACCTGCATCCGAGCATCCTGGCTCATGTCTCCGTTCAGGGCTTCGGCTGGAAATCCCCGCAGCGTCAGCTCATTGGCCAGCTCGGCCGTGCCAAGGCGCGTGCGGGCAAAGATAAGCGCACTGGCGATGGGCTCGATTTCAAACAGGCGTGTGAGGGCTGCCGGTTTATCGGCTTCATCAACCAGGTAATAGCGCTGTTCGACGGTCTCGACCGTGAGTTGCTTACACCCGATCTTAAAAGATTGGGGTGAGTTCATGTGTCGCTCGGCCAACCGCAGAATGCGCTGCGGCAAGGTGGCCGAAAAAAGTGCGGTTTGACGGCTGGACGCGGTCTCATCTAAAATAGCCTCGATGTCTGCGATAAAGCCCATGCTCAACATTTCATCGGCCTCATCGAGCACGACGGTCACAACCCTGTCGAGTTTGAGCACGTTTCTGCGGATCAGGTCGAGCAGGCGGCCGGGGGTTCCGACAACAACGTCCACGCCTTTTTTGAGACGGCTGATCTGGCGGCCATAAGGCTGGCCGCCGTAAACGGCCAGGACACGCACACCGGTCTGCCGGCCATAGGTGTACATGGCATCCGCCACCTGGATGGCCAGCTCACGGGTGGGGGTTACCAC
>JAHEIW010000290.1 GCA_024639185.1 Deltaproteobacteria bacterium
CCCCTGAAAATCTGTCACTATGAGGGGAATTGCAATGAACGGAAACATGATCATTAAGAATGCGGCTGAGCTGGTGACCTGCAGCGGATTTGCCGCTAAAAAAGGCCCTCAGATGGCTGAGCTTAACATCATCAATGATGGGACCGTGATGATTAAAGACGGCATCATTGAGGCTGTTGGCAAAAGCAGGGAAATTGACCAGCAGCTGAAAACCGCCGGCACCGATCAATCCGATTTTGAAATGGTCGATGCCCGCGGCAAAGCCGTGCTGCCGGGGTTTGTCGATTCGCACACCCACCTGGTATTCGGCGGTTACCGCGCCGAAGAGTTTTCCTGGCGTCTGCGGGGCGACAGTTATATGCAAATCATGCAGCGTGGCGGCGGCATCATCAGCACCGTGGAGGCTACTCGGCAAGCCTCAAGCGAAGAATTGCTGCAATCCGGCATCAAGCGCTTAAACTCCATGCTGTCGTTCGGGGTGACCACCGTGGAAGGCAAAAGCGGATACGGCTTAAACTGCGAGACCGAAATCAAGCAGTTGGATGTAATGGCCCGTCTGGATCAAGTTCACTATGTGGATGTGGTGCCGACTTTTTTAGGCGCTCATGCGGTCCCGCAGGACTTTAAGGGCAAACAGGACGCCTTTATCGATTTTTTGATTTCAGATGTACTGCCCCGGGTGACCGAGCAACAGCTGGCGGAGTTTTGTGATATTTTCTGTGAAAAAGATGTTTTTTCGATCAGCCAATCCCGCCGCCTGCTTTCCCGGGCCAAAGACCTGGGCCTGAAATTAAAGATGCATGCGGATGAAATCATACAACTGGGCGGCGCCGAACTGGCAGCAGAGCTGGGGGCCGTTTCGGCGGATCATTTGCTGCAGGCGTCCGACCAGGGCATTAAGGACATGGCGGCCGCCGGCGTGGTGGCCACCCTGCTGCCGGCCACCGCCTTTAGCCTCAAGGAACCCTATGCCGCTGCCCGCAAAATGATCGATGCCAATTGCGCCGTGGCGCTGGCCACCGATTTTAATCCGGGAAGCTGTTTTACCGAATCCATCCCGCTGGTGTTTGCACTGGCAACTCTTTATATGAACATGTCCACCGAGGAAGCGATAACTGCCCTGACCATAAATGGTGCCGCCGCCCTTGATCGGGCGGATCAGATCGGCAGCATCGATACCGGCAAAAAGGGCGATGTGGTTATTTTAGAATTTCCATCCTATACCTATATTCCATACCATCTGGCGGTGAGCACCGTCGAAAAAGTAATCAAACAGGGCAACCTGGTTTACGACAAAGAAAAAGGAGGCATCATCCATTGCTAAAAGACCTGACCATAACCGAATTTTTGGAAAAAACGGCTTCGTCAGAACCCCTGCCCGGTGGCGGCTGCACGGCTGCCTTGAATGCCGCCCTGGCAGCCAGCCTGACCGAAATGGTGGCCAATTTAACCATCGGACGCAAGCAATTTCAGGCGGTTGAAGACGACATGCAAGAAATTGCACAGGCTGCGGCGGATCTGCGGACAAAGCTAGCGAATGATATCGAAAACGATGCGCAGGCATACCGGGAAGTGCTGGCGGCTTTTCAACTGCCGAAAAATACGGACGAAGAAAAAAAACAGCGCTCCGATGCCATTCAAGAAGCATTTAAAACCGCTGCCACCGTTCCGCTGGGCGTTGCCAGGGATGCGGTCTATATTATGGACATTGCTGCCCGGGCCATCAAAGACGGAAACCCCAATGCCGCTTCCGATGGCGCTGTGGCTGTTCTGGCGGCGCGAACGGCAGCCCTGGCAGCGGTCTACAACGTCAAAATCAATTTAACTGCCATTAAAGATAAGGCATTTGTGGCTGAATTGACGCAGGAAATCGAAGTGCTGGAAGTCCAGGTGGTCGAGAAGGAAAAGGAGATCCTGGCACAGGTCAATATCTAAATGCTTCTGACCATCTATATTTAATCGATCTTTATTTCATTTGCGAATTCTTCAACATTGAAGCTATGCTTGCCTTTGACACCCATTTCGTATCACAAATTTTTCATATTAATGATACGCTCAATCTATCTTTAATATTTGCTTAAAAGATCAACCACAATATGCTGTGCCGGCCTCATGAATTACTTGATATTAAGGAGATAAGATGGGAACTGCTATCAAGTCATTCTTCCAAAGTTTTAGTAAAATTCCAGAGGGTAAATTTCCTCCAGAGTATTATACCCCTCGATTACTTCGCGCTATGGTTTTTGGCAACTATGCACATTCGCTCGGTCTATTAACGCATAGTCTGTTTATAGTAATTTTTGCTTTGATAGGAGTTTGGACATTAGCCATTTTTAACATTTTTAGTGTCATTCTATGGGCAACTGGTTTAATTCTTCACAGGCGAGGATATATCTCGCAGGGTTACCTCCTCATCACTGTTGAAAATATTGCTCATGCTGCTGTATGCACCGTTGTTATTGGCTGGGATAGCGGATTTCAATACATTCTTTTAGTCCAGCCTGTATGCGTCTTTGTTTTACACTGGAGCCCGACCAGAAAGGCTCAAATGGCATCGATATACTGCTTCGCTTATATTGCAATGAATTATTATGCCAACGTATCAGTTCCTATTGTAGAACTCAGCCAGATTTATATAACCGCTTTAAATTACGGTAATATTATTGTTATCTGTTTAATTTTGACTTCTTTAGGATATATATATTCCCGTTCATCGATCACTGCAGAAGAAAAACTTGAGCAAGAGCACCAAAAGACCAATGCTGCCCTGATCGAACGTAACCAGGCATTAAAGCTTCTCAACCAGGAGCTTGCCGATGCGGCTGACTATGTGAGAACAATTTTACCTGAGCCTATTACCGAAGGCCCCATTCGAACAGACTGGCGGTTTATTCCTTCAACGTCCTTGGGAGGGGACGCATTTGGTTACCACATGGTAGATGATAATCATTTTGCAATATACTTGATTGATGTCAGTGGTCATGGTGTAGGGGCCGCTTTGCTGTCGGTCTCGGTTATGAATGTGCTGCGTTCCCAGTCATTGCCTGATACGGATTTCAAAGACCCTGAACAAGTACTACAGGCGCTGAACATTACCTTTCCAGGAGAAGAGAATAACGATATGTTCTTTACGATATGGTATGGTGTCTATAAAAAGAGCACCCGCGGTCTAACTTACGCAAGTGGTGGTCATCCTCCAGCCATTTTATTAGACCAGACCTCTAAAGGCTATTACCAGGCTACACAACTTCGGACACCAAATTATGTCATTGGTGCCATGCCAGAGGCAAAGGGAACGTATCAGAAGAAAGAATGTATAATTGGTGAACGAAACACGCTATACATTTTTTCAGATGGAGTATATGAAGTTGAAAAATCAGATGGATCAATGTGGCGATTTCAGGAATTTACAGATTTTATGAGCAATGTTAAGGCGAACGGTCAGTCAATTCT
>JAHEIW010000291.1 GCA_024639185.1 Deltaproteobacteria bacterium
TGTATGAAAGCCCGGACCTAAATGAACGCGCAGCGCTCTGGCAGGCCGTTTCCGGCCACCGCGTCGCAGTTCATATCGGGGACCTGAGCGAGTGGAATTTCGTGGCGTCAGTGTTCAAAGAATTCAGCCCCGATGCGATCGTGCATTATGCCGAGCAGCCGTCGGCGCCCTATTCGATGCTCAACCGGCAGGCGGCCACTTTAACGCTGCAGAATAATCTGGCAGTGACGGCCAACGTTATTTTTGCCGTTCGCAAATTTTGCCCGGATGCGCACATCATTAAACTGGGCACCATGGGCGAATACGGCACGCCTGACATTGATATTGAAGAAGGCTGGCTCGAAGTTGAACATAAGGGCCGGCAACACACATTTTTATATCCACGCCAGGCCGGCAGCCTGTATCACACCACCAAAATTATGGACACCGATCTGTTGTGGTTTTACGTGCGCACCTGGAAGCTGAGGGTGACCGACCTGATGCAGGGTCCGGTCTACGGTATTTTTACCGCTGAATCCGCGCATGATGAACACCTGCTGCCGTTTTTCAATTATGACGAAATTTTCGGTACCGTGCTCAATCGTTTTGTGGTGCAGGCCGTGGCCGGGTATCCGTTGAGCGTGTATGGGAAGGGGGGTCAGACCCGCGGTTATTTGAATATCAAAGACACCCTGAACTGTGTGCGCCTGTCAGCGCAAAATCCAGCCGACCCCGGTGAGCTGCGCATTTTTAATCAGTTTACCGAAACATTTACGGTGCAGGATCTGGCTGACCGCGTCAAAAAGACCGGGGACACGCTTGGTTTAAACGTAAACATTCAGCATGTTGAAAATCCGCGCCTGGAAGCCGAAACGCATTACTACAACCCGATGCATACCGGCCTTCTGGACCTGGGTTTAAAGCCCCACTATTTAACCGAACAGGTTCTGGTTGAAATGATAAAATTTGTCGGCAAACACAAAAGCCGGATTCACAGCGATCAAATTCAACGCAACATAAAATGGGCTTAAAAACCCGGGCTGCATTACCGCAACCTAACGCATCAGCCGAAAATAGGTTGAATACAAAGCCCGCCGGTCGCAGGATGGCAGTCATTTAACATAAAAAAACGCGCAATGGCACCCGCAAAAAACAAGAAGCCCGGACAGGGCAAAAAGATAAAATCACCCAGGGTAAATGTAGGATTCAAGCGCGCTGATGCAGCGATGGCTCTGAAACAGGATATCGTAATCAAGCATGTTTTAACCGGTCTGCTTTTCATTTATCTGCTTTACTACCTCTTTCAGCTTTACGCCTCCCTTGACAACACGCTATTTTGGGCGGACGAAAACAAGCATGCCTATCTTTGCTCTGTAGTTTATAAAACCCACCAGATCCCCGCGATTCTCCCCGATGACCTCTATGGTGAGTATCGCTGGTCATACCCGCCTTTATTTCACATACTGGGCGCCGCTTTTATGGGAATTGCCGGGTCCGCAGGCCTAAAATTTTTCAATCTGGTGCTGCTGATCGTATTTTTGCCGGCATTTTATTTTTTGATTCGAAAGCACTATGGAAACAACGCGGCAGTTGTTGCCGGCCTGCTGATGACCCTGGCACCGGTTCTGGCCATCAACACGATTCGTTTGACAACCGAAATGCTCTCCATGCTGTGCATTTTTTTTTCGGCTTTCTTCTTGACCATCGCATTAAGAAAAACGGATAAATTTTATGCCGTGATTTGCGGGTTTTCTACAGGGCTGCTGACACTGAGCAAGCAGGCCGGGTTTGTGGTCGTGGGCTTTTACGGTTTGCTTTGCCTGTGGTTTTTCTGGAACAATAAGGAGAATTTTAAAATTTTGCTGTGGGTTTTGGCGGTAACCGTTGCCACCTACAGTCCCTATCTGGTGTGGGCCCTATACCACAAAATTGAAGTTTTCGGGTTTGTTTCCGTGTTTCTGGGTCTGACGGACAAGCCGCAATGGTCGGCGACCGCCCTAAAAAGCTTCAGGCAGCATGATTCGGGCATCGTCGAATTTGCCCATCTCTTTTACAGAGCCAGCGGTTTTGCTTTGACGTCGTTGCTTCTTTTGCCTTTATTACATTTCGCACGCGTTCGCTTTAAAGATGCGCCCCAAAATTATGTGTTTTTTCTGAGCATTTATTTGGCGCTTGTCATGATGGTCTGGCACATTACAAATGACCGGCACACAATTATTCTGTTGCCGTTGATTGCTTTTTTGATCGGCTATAGCTTTGTTCGAATTGTCACGCATCGATTAATGCGGCAGGCGCTCATCGTATTGCTGCTTTTAATTTGCGGATATTTTAGCTACCACCTGCCGGATTATCGTCAGCAATACAATGCTCCTAAAGAATTTGTAGATGTAGCTGAATTGATCAAAGAAGATGCCGCACCGGATTTTAAAGTTCTGGGCCTGCGGAAATTTGATACGATCATGTATACCCAAAAACGGGTCATCTGGCCGCATCCAAAATTACGCGAAATTCCAATTGATATCGTCAAAAAGCAAAGCGCCGATAAGTTGTTTGAGGTGTTAAAAAAATATCAAATCAAATACATTTTGATCGAAACGCCGCTCATCATAAAAAGTGATCAATTTTATGCGAGAAGTTATCCTTTGTATTTCGTTCGCAGCTGCGAGCGGCTTGAGCGGCGGGGAAAGCTTTCTTTTGTGGCGATGACAAAGTCAAGAAGGTATATTCTATTACGCGTTGTTTGAAAAGAGGGAAGCAATGTCAGGTCTGCGTCTGGTTGGGCTTATTATCGGTATTTTAGGACTCATATGCACATTTCTGGTGTATCGCGGTCCAAAATGGAAACGACTCAATTTTATCTTTTTTTCTCTCGTCAATCTCTCACTGATCGCAGTCACCATCAATCCCAACGTGGTTAATTTTCTGCGCGACCTGTTGTCGCTGCAAAAATATCAATACGGTCGGATCATCGCTTTGTTGATCGCCTCCAACATCATTCTGATGTTTTTTTCACTGGCCACCGCTTCCAAGGTTGAAACATTTCGGCTGCAGTTTGATCAGCTGGTCAGAAAACTCGGGATCGAAGCATTAGACATCGCGGCCGGCAAAATTGCGCCCATAATGATCGTTATGCCGGCTTACAACGAAGCCGAAAACCTGCAATACCTGCTTCCAAAGATACCCGAACAAATCAAAGGGCTTAATGTCAGTGTGTTGGTTATCGATGACGGTAGTCAAGACCTAACAACACAGGTTGTCCGTGACCACGGATACGGGGTTGTATCCAACGTCATCAATCGCGGCGGCGGGGCTGCACTTCGGCTCGGCTACGATATCCTGAAAGAAGCCGGCGCAGATATCTGTGTGACCATGGATGCCGATGGTCAGCACCAGCCTGAGGATATCGAGGCGCTTGTTTTACCGATTATCAATAAAGAATATGATGTTGTCATCGGATCCCGGGTACTGGG
>JAHEIW010000292.1 GCA_024639185.1 Deltaproteobacteria bacterium
AGGGAAATCATGCGTAGAATGACTTCCGCCAGATTGGCCCGTAAGACCTCCGGACGGGTGTACAGGTGCCGGCTGTGATAGTCTTTTTCGGCAAACAGGCGCACGCAGATGCCATTCTGCACCCGGCCGCAACGCCCTTTGCGCTGGTCGGCACTGCTGCGCGAGATGGGCACCACCGGCAAAGAGGTAGTGCGTGAGCGCGGAGAGTAACTGGAGATCCGCGCCAGACCGGAATCCACCACATATTTGATTCCCGGGATGGTAATGGATGTTTCGGCCACGTTGGTGGCCACAATGATCTTGCGTTCAGCTGTGCGTGCAAATACCCTTTTTTGCTCGGCGGCCGTCAAACGCGCATAAAGCGGTAATATGCGTGCTTTTTTGAACTTTGAGCCTTCAAGCAAATCACAGGTCTCCCGGATATCCTGTTCGGTGGGCATAAAAACAAGAATATCCCCCCGGGTACTTTCAATGGCAAGCTGTCTGACCGCCTGCGCGGCCAGATCCACATGGGTAACCTCATTTTTCTCGGCTTTTTTTAACTCCGATGTCTGATAACGCACATCCACCGGATACATGCGACCCGACACTTCGACGACCGGGGCACCCCCGAAGGCTTTGGAAAATTTTTCCGTGTCAATGGTGGCCGAAGTGATGATCAGCTTAAGATCGTCCCGGCGAGCGAGCAGCGTCTGTAAAATCCCCAGGATAAAATCAATATTCAGGCTGCGTTCATGGGCTTCATCGACAATGATCGTGTCGTAGGCGTTCAGGTAGCGATCGGTTTGGGTTTCGGCCAGCAGGATGCCGTCGGTCATGATCTTCAGATAGGCCTTTGGCGAAGTACGATCCTTGAAGCGAATTTTGTAGCCGACGGCATTACCCAGATCCTGGCCGAATTCCTCGGCAATCCGGTGTGCGACGGTCATGGCGGCAATTCGGCGCGGCTGGGTATGCCCGATGATGCCGGCGATGCCCTGTCCGGCAGCCAGACAATATTTGGGCAGCTGGGTGGTTTTACCGGAGCCGGTTTCACCGGATACGATAATGACCGGATGCTGTTTGATGGCCGCAATAATTTCCGTCTTTTTGGCGGTTATCGGCAGGGCATCAATATCGCTGAATGGCGGCACATTCTTCTGGCGCTGAATGCGTTTGCGCCGGGATGTCTGCATGCGCTGCTCGAGCCTCTCGAACCGGACGCGCAGCTTGTCAGCCGGCAGTGCTTTGGTCTTTTTGCCCTGCAGACGCGCCAGCTCCCGGACGGCAAAACTGCGGTCGGCGATCATCACCTCCGGCAACAACGATTTGATGTGCTTTATTTTTTTAGCAAATTGTTTCAATTCAGCTGCCAGTGGAATTCAGATTGATAATAATTCTGTAATCGAATAAGGGGTGTTATACGGTATCTATTTGCCACGAATTAACACGAATTATTGCGAAAAAGAAATACAAATATACAAAGGAGCCCATTATGAAAAGTTTTCGCAAAGAGCTCTGGTTCGAGGTGCCCACCCGCAGGGCGTTTATCAACATTACTCCGGAGGTGGAGGCCTGTCTGCATGAAAGCGGGATCAAAGAGGGCCTGGTGCTTGTCAACGCTATGCACATCACCGCTTCGGTGTTTATCAATGACGATGAATCCGGGCTGCATCATGACTATGACGTCTGGCTGGAAAAACTGGCGCCGCATGAACCGGTATCACAATACCGCCACAATGTCGGCGAGGACAATGCCGATGCCCACATGAAACGCCAGATCATGGGACGCGAAGTGGTGGTGGCCGTCACCGATGGCCGGTTGGATTTTGGGACCTGGGAGCGGATCTTTTACGGTGAGTTTGACGGTCGCCGCCGCAAAAGGGCCCTGGTCAAAATTATCGGGGAATAGGTTTAGGTTGAGCCCGTTACCCGTTGTCCCGTTGTCCGGTTAAAAATATAAAATCAGATATTTTTCCTTATTTAACAGGCTCAACCTGCTCAACCGGCTCAACTGGCCAACCTGATGGGGGATTACCAGCTTTACAATCGTTTACGGCTTGAATACAGACCTCATAAGAATTATTTTCTCTGTTAATCGCTTAGAAATAAGTTCATCAGGTGAAATCCGCTGCAAAAGATTGAGGAAGGAGGATCCAATCATGTCAAACGCTATCAGAATTTATGAAACCGGGGGGCCGGAAGTGCTGCGCTGGGAGACGCATGATCCCGGTCAACCGGCAGCCGGAGAGGCCCTGGTACGGCATAAAGCTGTGGGCTTGAATTTTATCGATGTCTATCATCGCACGGGCACTTATCCGCTGCCCGAGCTACCGGCAGTTCCGGGAATGGAGGGCGCCGGTATCGTGGAGGCCGTCGGCGAGGGGGTAACGGAAGTTGCCGTGGGGGATCGTGTGGCCTATGCCGGCCTGCCGCCGGGGGCCTACGCTGAGGTCCGCTGCATGCCGGCCGATCGGCTGGTTCAACTGCCGGATACCATATCCGACGAGGAAGGGGCAGCCATGATGCTGCAGGGCATGACCGCGCGTTACCTGCTGCGGGGTTGCTATGACGTCACGGCTGCTGACACCATTTTAATCCATGCGGCGGCCGGCGGGGTCGGCTTAATTGTCTGCCAGTGGGCCCGCCATTTGGGGGCGACGGTTATCGGCACGGTCGGATCGCAGGAAAAGGCCGAGCTGGCCGCTGCCCATGGCTGCCAGCACCCCATTTTATATAATCAGGAGGATTTTGCCGAGCGCACCCGCGAGATCACCGGGGGTAAGGGGGTGGATGTGGTTTACGACTCGGTCGGGCAGGCCACCTTCATGAAGTCGCTGGACTGCCTGCGGCCCATGGGCATGATGGTTTCCTTCGGCCAGGCCTCCGGCCTGGTGCCGCCGTTTGATCCGGGTCTTCTAGCGGCCAAAGGATCGTTATTTCTAACCCGTCCCTCCCTGATGACCTATACGGCCGAGCGTGAGGCCCTGTTGGAGCACGCGCGGGATTTGTTTGAAGTGGTCGCAAGCAGCGCGGTCAAGGTTGAGGTTCGGCAGACCTATCCGCTGGCCGAAGCCGCCCGGGCCCATCAGGATCTGGAAGCTCGCAAAACCAGAGGCTCGACGGTTTTATTGCCCTAACATATCTAAATTACTTGAGGATCGAGATGTTTTCCTGACTCTGTGGTTGCATGAATCATCAGTCCATTTGGATATTGATGAGCTTAAAAAATCCCAGACGCCTCAATTAACTAAATACGATTCAGTGCCCGTAATCCTTGACAGACAACCCATTTTTTGAAATAAAAGGCGCTTGCACTTACGACTCTGGATCTCGAATTGCTGTGGATCAGATCGCAAATTTTGCATGGAGGAATTTAACGCATGGCTGAAGAGGCAATCAAACTTGGTGGAAAGAAAAAAAGCAAATTCATCGACCAGGTAAAAGAACTTCTACCGGAAGGTG
>JAHEIW010000293.1 GCA_024639185.1 Deltaproteobacteria bacterium
TTGTCAGGGGCAATCCGAAATTGTATTAAAATGAGGGGTCTGAAACTGTTATATTCTTCAGCTGTATTTTCTTCCAAAACCTGGATTTAAAAATCTCTTCTTTTATTTTCTTCCTTTTTTCTTTTTCCATTTTTTTCCGAAACGACAATCATCCTTTTTTCCGTTAGCATTGGCAATCAGGAGGACGATTGCCGATGGCCGGAATTAAAAGGAAAAAATGTTGTAATTGCAACGAGTTGTTCATACCAGATCCGCGCAATGCCAAGCGCCAAAAATATTGCTCCAAACCCCAATGCCGCAAAACCAGCAAAGCGGCCAGCCAGAGGCGTTGGCTGGCAAAACCCGAGAACCAAGGATACTTTTGCGGACCCAAAAACGTCAAGCGCGTTCAGCTGTGGCGAGAGGACAACCCGGGCTACTGGCACAGGAAGCGCAAAATCACCAAAGATGCGTTACAAGATTCCTTAAATCGTCAACCAATTGAAAACACTACCGATAATGTCGATTTCGCCAACGATGCGTTGCAAGATTTCTTAATCGCCCAACCTCCAGTTTTACTTGGATTAATCGCCAATTTTACCGGAAATGCGTTGCAAGATAACATGGTAATCACCCTCCAGCGTCTGCAAAAATTGGGGCAGGATATTCTCACTAATCTAACCCACAGCAAAGGAGGTCATTATGGTATCCAAGGCTCCCATCGTTGCCCAACGCATCCGCAAAGTACCCAGGCACTTCAGTTGGATCGATCACCGCCTGGTTCGTGATCGGCACATTGAAAACTGCAGCCATGCGGCAGCCACACTGTATCTTTTTCTGGTCACCGTCGGTGATGCCAAGGGCTTGAGCTATTATGGCGATGAATCAATCCTCAAGCACCTGGGCATGGACCTATCCGAGCTACAGCAGGCCAGGGCCAACTTGATTAACGTTGGGCTGATCGCATGGCAAAAACCCCTTTACCAGGTATTGTCTTTAGATAAGCCTAAACGTGAAAAACAACCACCACTTTCGAACATGGGCAATGCGCTGTCTTTGGGTGACATCCTCAAAATGGCCAAGGAGGGCACATCATGATCGATTATGAAACCTTTGCGAAAATCAAAACCTTAAAAGATCAGCACGCTCTTAAATGCAGCCAGATTGCAAGACAACTCAACCTGGATTATCGCACCGTGGCAAAATGGCTCGATCAAAACCACTATCAGCAAAGAAAGTCGCCTCCGCGTGCCAGCAAACTGGACCCATTCAAAGGGCAAATCGTTCGAATGCTAGAAACCTATCCTTACTCAGCGGCTCAAATCTTCCAGCGCCTGAAGGAGGACAACTTTGACGGCGGCTACACCATTGTTAAAGACTATGTGCGAAAGGTCAGACCGCCAAAGATCAAAGCGTTTTTGAAGCTGTCCTTTGCCCCCGGTGAATGTGCCCAGGTCGATTGGGGCTCCTATGGCTCGGTCACTGTCGCAGATACCACACGAAGGCTGAGCTTTTTTGTTATGGTACTGTGTTACAGCCGCATGATGTATGTCGAGTTTACTGTCAGCCAAACCATGGAGCATTTTTTGGGCTGTCATCAAAATGCATTTGACTGCTTTGGGGCGGTCCCCGAAAAAATCATGGTCGACAACCTCAAATCTGCTGTACTCAGACGCATTGTCGGAAAAACTCCCATCTTAAACCCCAAGTATCTGGATTTTGCCAACCACTATGGCTTCACCATCGTGCCCTGTGCTGTTGGAAAGGGCAATGAAAAGGGCCGTGTGGAAAGCGGTGTCGGCTATGTCAAAAAGAACTTTCTAGCCGGTCTTGATATCCCGGATTTTAATGCGCTCAACCCGGCAATCATTCACTGGCTTAACACCGTGGCAAATGTTCGCATCCACGGCGAAACCGGTAAACGGCCTGTGGATAGATTCCAGCGCGAACGCCAGGCCATGAATTGCCTGCCGCCATATCCTTACGACATTGCCACCATCGATCAAGTCAGAGCTTCCCGGCAGTTCCGCGTGGCAGTAGACGGCAATCGTTACAGTGTGCCGGCCGAATATGCCGGTGCTGCGCTTACCTTAAAGACATACCCGGATCGCATCTGTATCTATCATCAGCAAAAACTGATTGCGCGGCATGTGCGCAGCTACGACAGGAAAAAGGATTTTGAATTGCCCGATCACCCCAAAGCGCTTTTAGCCCAACGCAAAAAAGCCAGGGATCAGAAAATCTTCATACGATTTTTATCTTTGTCTGATAAAGCCGATGCCTACTACCGGCAGCTTGAACAGCGCCGCATGAACCCGCTTCACCACATCCGGCAAATTGTTGCTCTAAGCGAAATTTACGGCCAACAAGCCGTGCAAAGAGCCATAGAAGACGCTTTTGCCTTCCAGGCGTTTTCTTGTGAATACATCGCCAATCTGCTTGAGCAACGCACCCGAACCCTTCCCCAAGCCGGTGCCCTGCACCTGACCCGCAACCAGGATCTGCTGCAAATTACCGTCGAAAAACCGGATATGGAAATCTACAACAAATCTATAAAAACATCTGAGGAGGTCTGATAATGACAACCATCAATCACACCAAAACCGAACTGGATAAAAATCTGGGCTACCTCAAACTGGTCTATATGCGTGAAAATTATGAATCACTGGCAAAAAATGCCATACAAAAACAATGGACGCATGTGAACTACTTAACTGAACTAGTCACGGCAGAAGCAAATCTAAAACAGGATCGAGCAACCCAGCGCCGCATTCGTACTGCACGCTTTGCTCAAATCAAAACCCTGGAGCAGTTCAAGTGGTCATGGCCCCAAAAAATCAATCAGCTTCAGGTCAAAAACCTGTTTCGACTCAAGTTCGTCGATGATAAAAGCAATGTGATTTTCCTTGGCGGCGTTGGGTTGGGCAAAACGCATCTGGCAACCGCTCTCGGTTATCAGGGCTGCCTCAAGGGCTACAGCGTGCTGTTTTGTTCGGCGGTTGATGCGATTAATAACCTGGCAGCCGCACAATCAGCCGGCCGGCTGAAGCAGGAGTTGGCAAAATATAAAAAACCTGCCCTGCTGATATTGGATGAGCTGGGCTATCTGCCCATCGATAAAACCGGAGCTGATCTGCTCTTCCAGATCATCAGCCAGCGTTATGAACAAGGCTCTTTGATCATCACCACAAACCGTGCCTTCAAAGATTGGCCGGAAATCTTTAACAACGACAGCACCCTGACTTCTGCTCTGCTCGATCGTCTGCTGCACCACACTGAAACTGTCATCATCGAGGAAAGAAGTTATCGGATGAAAGAAACCATCAAGAATTGATGCTTTATTGATTTTGGTCGCCGGGGAAAAGATGGCTCTGGCGGCCTCCTTTTGTAAGCCCACAAAGACCACATTTTTAAACCGCCGTGTTTATAGCATTTTCGCGGCGCCGGTAACA